>JACRHK010000258.1 GCA_016217625.1 Nitrospirota bacterium | reverse complement strand
GGGCTGTCCTTGAGACGATCCGTGTCGCCAAGGGAGAGGGGCTTTACACGTCGATCAATTTGTTGGTGTTCCCGGGTGTGACGGATGTGGAAGAGGAGGTGGAAGGGCTTTGCGGGCTGATAGAAGAGAGTGGGTTGGACCTGATCCAGATGCGGAACCTGAACATCGATCCCGACCTCTACTTGAAGATCATCCCGCCGCTCCGTGGGAAGGCCCTTGGCATTCGCCCCCTGCTCCGCCTGCTCCGGCAGCGGTTTCCGGAAGTCGAGATCGGCTACTTCAACCGCCCCAAGGAAGCCTTTGGCCAGGTCCTCTGCGAACAACTCCGGTTCTGACCCCGCCCCGATGTGTTCGGGGCGGCCACACTCCTGACTCCTGACCTTGCTGCCATCCTCTATCTTCTATCTTCCGATTTCCTTCTGACTTCTCACTCCTGACTTCTGACTCCTGACTTATTTTATTACCCCCACCCCCCGCCGAGGTCGGTAAGGGAGACGTCCGGAGCCTTTTCCTCCTTCAAGGGGATCTTGGGCGCCTCCTCGATTGCCAACGCCCCGTATAGGAAGGCCAGGATTTTCCTGGCATCGGCCCCCAGGTGGCTTTGGGCCACAAGCGCCTCGGACGTTAACCCGCGTCCCACAAGGTCCAACACCTGCGTCTCTTCCTGGCTGAGGCGCTCCGCGCTGATGAGCTGGGCATGGAGTCGGGAGAAGCGGAGGGGTACGCCGTCCGGAGGAAGCAGCGTTTGAGGGGGATCGGCCTTCAGGAGCGTTTTGAGCTGGCGATAGCACACGCCGGCCACGGGAAGATCGATGTAAGCCTCCTCGGGCCAAAGATATCCGTCCCAAGAGTAGGTCCCCTCTTTCAAGACGAAGATTCGGTTGAGGGCTTTTTCGTCCTTGTCGAGCTGGATCCGCGCCACGATGAAGCGGTCGTTCCGGAGGGAGAGGCGGCCGCTGGTCCCCTCTGATTTGATGAAGATGGTCCCCTCTAAGGGGCTTTTCACCCGCGCAATCTCGCGCAGACATCGAAATAACCCGAACTCCTTGAGCGTCCCCGTCACCGTCGGCATCGTCCCCCCTCCCTTGTCAGCGTAGCGGCGTGGTGGGCAAAAGGTCCCCCCCAAAGACCCGTCAATAAACCAACTATAGCAGGGATACGCAACGCCGTCAACCGGCGGTTGGCAGACGGAAGCGCTTCAGGCGGAGAGCATTGGTGACGACCGAGACTGAGGAGAAGGCCATGGCCAGGGAGGCGATCATGGGTGACAGAAGGATGCCGAGGAAGGGGTACAGGACACCCGCCGCAATGGGGATCCCCAGGACGTTGTAGCCGAAGGCCCAGAAGAGGTTCTGCCGGATGTTCCGGATCGTGGCCCGTGAGAGGGTGATGGAAGTCACCACCCCCCGGAGGTCGCCCGACATGAGCGTGATGTCCGCCGACTCCATCGCCACGTCCGTCCCCGTGCCGATGGCAATCCCCACGTCGGCCTGGGCCAGGGCCGGCGCGTCGTTGATCCCGTCGCCCACCATCCCCACCCGCTTCCCCCCGGCCTGGAGCTTGCGGACCTCGGCCGCCTTCTGCTCGGGGAGGATCTCGGCCAGGACCCGGTCGATCCCAAGATGCCTGGCAATCGCCGCGGCCGTCCGCCGGTTGTCGCCCGTCATCATCAGGACCTCCAGCCTTTGGACATGGAGCGCCGCCATGGCCTCGCGGGCATGGGGCTTGAGGGTATCGGCCACGGCGATCATCCCGGCGGCCTTCCCCTCCACGGCCAGAAACATCGTCGTCTTCCCCTCCTCGGCCAACCGCTCGGCTTCGGACTTCAGGGTTTCGGGATCGATACCGAGATCGCGCAGGAATTTCTCCGTCCCCAGCAGAACCACGCGGCCGTCGACCCGGGCTTCGACGCCATGACCCGGCGTTGCCCGGAACCCTTCGATTTTCGGGAGATCAACCCCCTCCTCCTCGGCCTTCCGGACAATCGCCTCCCCCAGGGGATGCTCTGAGCCTTTCTCAACAGCAGCGGCCAGAGCCAGAAGTTCACGCTTCGAGAGGCTCCCGCCAGAAATCAGGTCCGTCACGCGCGGCTTCCCCTCCGTGAGCGTCCCCGTCTTGTCCAGGACGATCGACGTCAGGCGGTGCGCCGTCTCCAGCGCCTCCCCGCTCCGGATGAGGACTCCCTGTTCGGCGCCGATTCCCGTCCCAACCAGAATCGAGGTGGGCGTCGCCAACCCCAGGGCGCAGGGACAGGCGATGATGAGGACGGCCACGGCATTCAGGACGGCGTAGGTCAGCGCGGGGGGCGGGCCGAAGAACCACCAGACGAGGAACGTGACGGCCGCGATCCCCATCACAACGGGGACGAAGTAGGAGGAGATCACATCGGCCAGCCGCGCGATGGGCGGCTTGGAGCCCTGGGCGGCCTGGACGACGCGGATGATCTGGGCGAGCACCGTCTCCTTCCCCACCCGCATCGCCTCGAACGCGAAGCTCCCCAGGCGGTTCATCGTCCCGCCGATGACCGGGGAGCCGGGGCGTTTCTCTACGGGGATCGATTCGCCCGTGACCATCGATTCATCCACGGCCGAGCCCCCCTCGACGACCACGCCGTCCACGGCGATCCGCTCGCCGGGCCGGACGAGCACCCTGTCCCCCACAACCACGTCTCGCACGGGAACCTCCATTTCCCGTCCTTCCCGGACCACGCGGGCCGTCTTGGGCGAGAGGTCCATCAGCTTCTTGATCGCCTCGGACGTCCGGCCCTTGGCCCGCGCTTCCAGCAGGCGTCCGAGGAGAATCAGCGTGATAATGACGGCGGCCGTGTCGTAGTACGCCTCGGCCGAGTACCCCTCAATCTCGAAGAGCCGGGGCAGGAACGTGGCAACCAGGGAATAGCCGAAGGCGGCCGAGGTTCCCACGGCAATCAGCGTGTTCATGTTCGTCGTCCGGTGGCGGGCCGCCGCCCAGGCCCCCGCATAGAACGGCCACCCGGCCCAGAACTGGACAGGCAGGGTCAACAGGAGCTGCAAGACGAAGTTCTCCTGCATCGGGAGGTGAAAGATACCGTCAAGACCCACGAGAGACCAGTTGGCCAGAAGGAGAACCGGCAACGAGAGCGTGGCGGCAGAGACTAAGCGGCGGCGGAGACGGCGGTAGGCTTCTTCCCGCAGGCGGGCCTCCTGCTCGACGACGTCTTCCTCGACCACCTCCAGAACTCGATAGCCGGCCTGCTCGATCGCCTGCTTGAAGTCGGCCACGCCCACCCGGCCGGGGAGGTACGAGACCGCCGCGTGCTCCGTGCCGAAGTTCACCTGCGCGCGGATAACGCCGGGGAGCGCAGAGGGCCCCTTCGATCCTGGCCACGCACGAGGCGCACGTCATCCCCTGCACAGGGAGGTCCACCTGCGCGAGGGGGACATCGTAACCCGCATCGCGCACGGCCTGGATGAGGGCTTCCGCGTTGACCTGCTTCGGGTCATACGACACCGAGGCCTGCTCGGCGGCGAAGTTCACCTGCGCGCGGGAGACGCCCGGCACGGCGGCCAGGGCTTTTTCAATCCGCGCGGCGCAGGAGGCGCACGTCATCCCGGAAAGGGGCAGGTCGATTCGACCGCTCCCGCCCCCTTCCCCTCCCCCCCTGGCGGGGGGAGGTACGGAGAGGGGGGGGCTTTCCACGGACTGAAAAGGCTCGGTTGTGTGTGCGGGTGCGCTAACGACCCTCAACGGGATGAACGACGGCCGCGGCGCCTGGGGGGGAGCCGCCAGGTAGCGCGCCGGGTCGGCTACGAACCGCTCGCGGCAGACAGGGGCGCAGAAATAGTAGGTCTTCCCGTCAAGCGAGGCCGTCGCCGCCGCGCGCGCCTCCTCCACCTCCATCCCGCAGACCGGATCCCGCGCCAACTCCCCCTCCGTTCGAAAGATAACTCATTATACCACCTGCCCGTACCCCATCGAAAACCCGGAAGGGGAGGGGGTGGTTCCCTACTTTATCCTGATAACCACTCGTGATAAGATGAGCGCACCATGCGGAGACCCAAGCGCCCACGCCTGCCCCGACAGGGGAAACCCGACGCTGTCCTGGAAGCCCTCCTGGCTTTCAGAAAGGAACGGGACTGGGAGCAGTTCCACAAACCCAAGGACCTGGCCATCTCCCTCGTTCTGGAGGCTGCGGAATTGCTGGAGGAGTTCCAGTGGAAGACGGACGCCGAGGTCGCCGGACACCTCAAGGACAAGGGCCGGAAGCGCGTGGAGGAAGAGCTTGCCGATCTTGCGATCTATCTCAAGCTCCTCGCCCACGATTTGGGGATTGATCTGGACGAGGCGATGCGGAAGAAGATCGAGAAGAACCGGAAGAAATACCCCGTAGAAAAATCCCGCGGCACGGCGAAGAAGTATACGAACTTGTAGCCGCCCCGATGGGATCGGGACGCAAATCACGCACCCGTAAAGGGTGCGACTACAATTAGTCCACCCTCACCATCCATCCCCGCCGGACGGC
>JACRHK010000257.1 GCA_016217625.1 Nitrospirota bacterium | reverse complement strand
GCCGCGCCGGAGGATCTCGAGAAGGCGCAGTGCACGATCGAGGAGCGGGAAGAGTACGAGCCGCTCCTGCGACTTGGCGTGGTCGTCTATGCCGGAGTGGATTACGAGGCGATCCTCCGGGAGGCCGAGCGCGAGGCGCCACTGATCCTCTGGGATGGGGGGAACAACGACCTGCCGTTTCTCCGTCCGGATCTGGAGGTCGTCGTGGCCGACGCGTTGCGGCCGGGGCACGAGGTCCGTTACCATCCCGGAGAGACGAACCTCCGGCGGGCGGATGTCGTGATCGTCAACAAGAGCGACGCGGCGTCGCGGGAAGCGGTGGAAACGATCCGGGCCAACGCGGCGCGGCTGAATCCAAAAACCGTCGTCTTGCTTGCGGCCTCTGTCATCCGCACGGAGGGGGAGGCGGCGCTTCAGGGCAGGCGCGTGCTCGTCATCGAGGACGGCCCCTCGCTCACGCACGGCGGGAGGCCCACGGGGGCGGGGTTCGAGGCGGCGCGGCGCATGGGGGGCGTGGCGACGGATCCGCGCCCCTACGCCGTCGGATCGATCCGCCAAGTGTACGACGACTATCCCCACCTCGGTCCTGTCCTGCCGGCCGTGGGGTACTTCCCGGAGCAGCTCCACGATCTCACGGAGACGATCCGGCGGACGCCCTGCGAGGCGGTCGTCATCGCCACGCCGGTCGATCTTGGCCGCTTGATTGCGTTCGGCAAGCCCACCCTCCGCGTCACCTACGAGCTGGAGGAACGCGAGGGCCCGCCGCTTCGGACGCTGCTTGAGACGTTCCTGAGGAGGCATGGCTTCGCTTGAGAGCCTGTCCGACAAACGTAGCCGCAGGCTTTAGCCTGCGTAGATATGGCGCAACCTAAAGGTTGCGGCTACAACATATTGAGGCAGCAAATCACGAATGGGTATTTGTCGAACAGGCTCTTGACACCCGACCTTTCTGTAATCTATCCTCAAGCTGATGAGTTTGTTCCTGATGGCCCTTGAACAGGACAAGGAGAACATTTTCAACAACCCGCATGTCTGCAGCCATTCATTTCTCATGGCAGAGGGGATTTAACCAAAATAGGGAGGAATTCAATGGCCACAATCAATTGGCGCGATTACATTGTTTCAGACCCCGACGTCTTGGGGGGCAAGCCCATCCTCAAGGGAACGCGGCTGTCTGTTGAATTTGTCCTGGACTTGCTTGCTGCGGGGTGGGACCGTGCCGCGATAAAAGAGAATTATCCGAACCTCACGGAGGATCGCATCCTTGCGGTGCTGGCATATGCCGCTGAGACCTTTCGGGAGGAACGCTTCTATCTTCTTCCTCCAACCAGGACACCAGCGTGATCGAGCGCTATCTGGCCAACGAAAACTTTCCCGCCATGATGGTCAGGCTGTTACGCGAACAGAGGAATGACGTGATTCACGCAGCAGAGACTTTCGTCGGTGCTCCCGATGAGAGGATTCTCCATACGGCTGTGGAACAAGACCGCGTGTTGTTGACATTGGACCGGGACTTTGGGGAACTGGTCTTTCACCGTCGGAAAACACCTGCTCCGGGCATTGTGCTATTTCGCATGGGACAGATGTCTCCCGATGGAATGCTGTCGTTCCTCCAGACCTTCTTTGAACCACAACCACCGCTTCGGGGTTTCTTTACCGTGGCGAGTCCTGGTCATTTTCGTCAAGTGCCGCTGGGGAAACAGCAAGAGTAGAACGTCCCTGAGGAGTTTGTGAGAGAACACCCTCGTGTTTCACGATCGGAGTCTTGCGATGAGTCAGGATGGTGCCTGCCACATAGTGCCCCTCAAGGCTTCTTCGAATGAAATACGCAGCGCCATTGACAGCGATTCGCCCATGGGAGTCCACCTTGTGGACAAAGGAGACGCGGCCTCGTAGGAGAAGGGACAGCGGATGGCGAACGGCCTGACCATCGTCGCCCTGGGGGGAAACGCGATCCTCCGCAAAGGGGAGCGGGGAACGGTCGAGGAGCAGATCGCCCATGCCACGGAGGCGATGGCTCACTTGGCCCCCCTGGCGGCGGAAGGGAGCCCTCTCCTCGTCACGCACGGCAACGGCCCCACGGTCGGGAACCTCCTCCTTCGGAGCGAGGCGGCCCGGGAGATCCTCCCGCCCGCGCCTCTCTATCTCTGTGACGCAGAATCGCAAGGGGAGATCGGCTTCCTGCTTCAGACCGCGCTCACCAATGTTTTTCGCCGGCGGGGGATTGCCCGTCAGGTCGTCACGCTGCTCACGCATGTCGTAGTGGATCCGAAGGATCCTGCATTCTCTGCGCCGACCAAGCCGATTGGCCCCTTCTATACCTCTGAAGAAGCTGAACGGTTCCGCGTAGAGCGGGGTTGGATCCTGCGCGAGGACGCCCATCGCGGCTGGCGGCGAGTCGTCCCTTCTCCCGCGCCGATGCGGATCGTGGAGACGGGGGCGATCGGCCGCCTGGCGGGGGAAGGGATCGTTGTGATCTGCGCGGGCGGCGGGGGGATTCCGGTGACGGAGCGGGAGGACGGCACGTGGGAGGGCGTGGACGCCGTGGTGGACAAGGATAGCGCCTCGGCCCTGCTGGGGAAACAGATCGGCGCCGAGCGGCTCATCGTCCTGACGACTGTGGATCGCGTCTATCTCCATTTCGACGCGCCGGAGCAGCGTCCCGTCATGGAGATGTCGGCGGCCGAGGCCCGGCAGTGGATGGAGGACGGGCATTTCGCTCCGGGGAGCATGCGGCCCAAGATCCGAGCCGCCGTCGAGTTCCTCGCGGCGGGAGGGAAGGAAGTCCTCATCGGCCTGCCGGAAGAGCTGGAGACGATCCTGGCAGGCCGGGCGGGGACGAGGGTGCTGCCGTAAGCGCCGCCTGTCACTCGCCAACCCCCGACAATTTGCTATTGCTGCCCCATCAGTGATATAAACCAACCCAGAGACGGCTTTCCCGGAATTTCAAAAGCAATCTGAAAGGAGGCCCCGATATGCAAATGCTCTTTCTTTTCGGCAGGGGGCCTGACGGACTTAGACCTGCCTTTTTACTAACCTTTGCCAGAAAGCCCCGCGCTTTACTCGGGGATGAAGGGCATCACGATCACCTGAAATTCCCCCTACCCCCCTTTAGCAAAGGGGGGTGAGGGGGGATTTGAGCTTCACCGTCAACGCTGAAAGGAGGAACGTCAGATGAGGAAAAGTCATCTCAAAGGGATTTTTCAGCTTGTCTTGCTGGTTCTCCTTCTGGCAAGCAGCCCGATGGTTGCCCTCGCTCAACAGAAAGATGTGGCGGGCAGCAAGGACCATCCGTTGATCTCGCGGTATCCCGGCTCGGTGATTACCGCCTACATGCAGAAAGATTTCGACGAGTACCTGCTCGCGCTGGGACCGCTCAAGAGCGGCAGCTTTCAAAAGACCCAGCACCTCGAAGGCAAGGTCACCCGCATCATCTACCATAATCCCGCCGGCCGGTCGTCGCTGGAGATTTTCCGCAACTATGAGACGGCTCTGAAGCAAGCCGGTTTTCAAACCCTCTTCGCTTGTAAGCAGCAGGAATGCGGGGAATCGAAAAATGACGAGGTTTTGGGCTGGTTTGGCTACTTGGGTCAAGAGTATTCCCGTTACCTCGCTGCCAAGCTCATCCGGTCGGGCGCGGAAGTCTATGTGGCGCTCAACGTCTTTGAGTCACCCCAAGAGCCGTACCGCACCACCACCCTCCACATCGTGGAGATGAAGCCCATGGAGGCGGGGCTGGTGACCGTGGATGCCGCGGCCATGGCGAGCGACATCGCAAAGACCGGTCACGTGGCTATCTACGGCATCTACTTTGATTTCAACAAAGCCGATGTGAAGTCCGAATCAGAGCCGGCCATCAAGGAGATTGCAAAGCTGCTCAAGCAGGACCCCAAGCTCAAGCTCCATGTGGTCGGCCATACGGACAGTGTGGGCGAGCTCAAGTTCAACATGGATCTTTCGAAGCGGCGGGCTGAGGCCGTGGTGAAGGTCCTTACGACAAAGCACGGCATCGCTGCAGCGCGTCTGAGGGGAGACGGTGTCGGTCCCCTGGCGCCGGTCGCCTCGAACGATACGGATGAGGGCCGCGCCAAAAACCGGAGAGTAGAGTTGGTGAAGCAGTAATCGTGACCCCTCACCCTTGCCCTCTCCCGCAAG
>JACRHK010000256.1 GCA_016217625.1 Nitrospirota bacterium | reverse complement strand
GCTCCAGCTGCTTCATCCCCAGGGAGATCCGCTTGTTCTCCTTGTCGACGTTGAGGACCTGGGCCTCTACCCGATCCCCCACGCTCACGATCTTCGAGGGATGCCGCACCTTGTGCGTCCACGACATCTCCGAGACGTGCACCAGCCCTTCCACCCCCGCTTCCAGCTCCACGAAGGCGCCGTAGTCGGTGATGCTCACCACTTTACCCGAGACCCGCTGCCCCACCTGGTACTTTTCGTTGACTGTGCTCCAGGGGTCGGCCACCCCCTGTTTGTACCCCAGGGAGACCTTTTCATTATCACGATCGTACTTGAGCACGACGACCGAGATCCGCTCCCCGACCTTGAAGATCTCGCTGGGGTGATTGACCCGCCCCCACGACATGTCGGTGATGTGGAGCAACCCGTCGATCCCGCCCAGGTCCACGAAGGCCCCGTACTCCGTGATGTTCTTGATGACCCCCTCCAACGTCTGGCCCACCTGGAGCCGCGAGAGGGTCTCGCGCTTCTTCTGATCCCGGTTCTCCTCGAGCAGCACCCGGCGGGAGAGGACGATGTTCCCCCGCTTCTGGTTCATCTTCAGGATCTTCATCCGGTACGTCTGCCCGATGAGGGAGTCGAAGTTGCGGACGGGACGGAGGTCCACCTGCGATCCCGGCAGAAACCCCTTCACCCCGCTCAGGTCCACGGTCAGCCCGCCCTTAATCCGGGCCACCACCTTCCCTTCGATGACGTCGTGATCGACGTAGGCCCGCTCGATACTCTCCCAGATCTTGATCTTGTCCGCCTTCTCCTTGGAAAGGACGACGTTCCCCTCGTTGTCCTCCCACTCCTCCAGGTAGACCTCAATCTCGGCCCCCGGCTGGAGCAGGGCGAGGGACTCGTGGGAGAACTCCTCCCGCGGGATCATCCCCTCGGACTTGTACCCGATATCCACAACGACCCCCTCATTGAGGATCGCGAGGACTCTCCCCCGGACCACGGTCCCTTCCTGGACCGTCCGGAACGTGCCCTCATAGAGCTGCGCCATCGACTCCAGGTCCTTCAGCTCCTCGGGCTGCTCCTCTTGGTCCCACAGGGGGCGTTGGATTTTGACACTACTCGCTTTGTCCATCCGTGACAGTACCTCCTTTTTACGAGATAAGGGCGGCCTTGCCGGGGGCATTCCCCTGTTCCGCCTCTTTCAAACGCGCAATTTCCTCCATAATCCGCTGGCTGACCGACTGGTAGAACTCCTTATTGCGCTTCCCCATCACCGGGGGGCTGAATTTCAAGGGGGCGCCGAACGTCACTTTAATGGGCCTGAGCCGGATCCACTTGGCCCCCACGGGGAGCGCCTGCTCGGCTCCTTCAATCAGCGTCGGCACGACCTTGACCCCGGCCTGGAGGGCGAGCATCGCCACGCCCGGCATGGGAGGCCGCATCCGCCCATCCGCGCTCCGCTCACCTTCCGGAAAGATGAGCAGCAACTCCCCCTGCTTCAGCCGCTTCAGAGACTCCTTGACGGCGCCGATGTCGATCGCTTCCTGGTGGACGGGAAAGGCCCCGTACCACCGGATCACCCGGCCCAGGACCGGGACGTCGAAAAGGCCATGCCGGGCAACGGATGAGATTGCCCGCCCCACCGCCACGGCAATGAGCGGCGGATCGAGATAGCTGACATGGTTCGCCGCGAGGATGGCCCCTTCCCCCACGGGGATCCGCTCCCGTCCCGCCACCTGCAGGCGGAACAGGATCCGGCAGAGGAGATAGAGCAACGGGTAGGAGATCCGGTAGAGGAGCCCCTCTCTCCCAATTCGACCGGAGCGGCTGATGATCTCCAACATTCTCCGCACCACCTCCGCCGGGGTAATGCCTGACGTGTCGATGAGGACAGCCTCGTCGGCGCGGCGGAGCGGCGAATGCGCGCGATGGGTGTCATTATAGTCCCTTTGTCGGATCTCTGCAAGCGTCTCCTCCGGTGTGACCGCCTCCTGCTGCCCGCGCAGCTCTTCGTGCCGCCTCCGCCCCCGTTCCTCCAGGGAAGCGTCGAGGTAGAACTTCCAACGGGCCTCGGGGCAGACGACTGTGCCGGTATCGCGCCCCTCGAGGACGACGCCCCCGTTCTCCGCGAGGGTGCGCTGCAAGGCAACCAGGTGCTCCCGTACGGAGGGTGCCCGGGAAACGGCAGAGGCCATCAGGCTCATCAGGGGGGTCCGGATTGCTTCCGTTACCTCCTCGCCGTCCACGAAGACCCGCATTTCCCCCGCTTGTCGGCGAGGTAGGTCCTTGCCGGGGTGGACCTCCAGTCGGGTCTCCGCCAGCATCGCCCTCAGGGCCGGCCCCTCTTCCGGCGGGATGCCGAGCCGGTGCGCCTTCCAGCCGATGGCCCGGTACATGGCCCCGGTGTCGAGATAGAGGTAGCCGAGTTTGCGGGCCAGCATGCGGGCCACGGTGCTCTTCCCGGCCCCCACCGGGCCGTCGATGGTAATCACCTCACGCCTCACGCCTCACGCCGAATCTTCACCGGACCGCCACCCGTTGCAGAGTTTCTTCAAACCCCGGAAACGACGTGGCAATCCACTCAGCCCCTTCCACGTCCGTCTCTCCTGCCGCCGCCAAGGCCGCTATCGCCAGGGCCATGGCAACCCGGTGGTCGCCGAAGCTTTCCAGCTTCCCTCCCCGAAGCGGGCCGGCGCGTCCTTGAATGCGTATCCCATCGGGTAGTTCCTCCACCTCCCCCCCGAGCGCCCGGATGCCCGCAGCCATGGCGGCGATGCGGTCAGCTTCCTTCACGCGCAGCTCCTCCGCCCCCCGGATGACGGTCTCCCCCTCGGCGAAGAGCGCCGCCACGCAGAGGACGGGAAATTCATCAATCAGCCGGGGGATGAGATCCCCTTCCACGGTCGTCCCGTGGAGCGGACCGGCAGTGACCGTCAGGTCAGCCACCGACTCACCTGCCGATCCCCGCAGATTCTGCTGGGCGATGCGCGCTCCCATCGCCAAGAGGACATCCAGGAGCCCTGTCCGGGTGGGGTTCACGCCGACCTGCCGAATGACCAGATCGGAGCCCGGAAGGACCAAGGCCCCGACCAGGAAGAAGGCGGAAGAGGAGAAGTCGCCGGGGATTTCGACCTCGCGCCCCGTGAGCGTCTGCCCTCCCAAAAGTCCCACTCGGAGGCCGTCGCGACGGAGTTTCACACCAAACCCTTCCAGCATCCGCTCTGTGTGGTCCCGTGAGAGAGCGGGCTCTTCCACCCATGTCTCTCCATCCGCGGAAAGACCGGCCAGGAGGAGTGCCGACTTGACCTGTGCGCTCGCCACGGGCGAACGGTACATGATCCCCCGGAGGTCTCCACCCCGAATCGCCAGGGGAGCATGCTGCCCCCCCTGCCTCCCCTCAATGCGGGCGCCCATCTGCCGCAGAGGCTCCACAATCCGCCCCATCGGCCGCCGGCGAAGAGAGGCGTCGCCGGTGAGAATGCTCAGAAACGGCCGACCGGCAACGAGCCCCGCCAGGAGTCGGAACCCCGTCCCCGAGTTACCGAGGTCGAGGATGTTTTCCGGCTCACTGAGCTGTTCGATCCCCTTGCCGGGGACTCGAATTTCCCCCGAAGGAGTCTCCCGGACGCCCACACCCAACGAACGAACCGCCTCCAGCGTGCGCAGGCAGTCCTCCCCCCGGAGGAACCCCCGGAGGGTTGTCTCCCCTTGGGCAATGGCTCCCAGGATCGCGGCCCGGTGGGAGATCGACTTGTCCCCCGGGACCGTCAGCTCCCCCCGAAGGCAGCGGGCCGGGGCGATTCGCAACGACCTCGTCATGTTTCCCCCTTGTCTTGTAATCGCTCCCGCGCCTTCCGGGCCGCTTCAAAACGCCTGAACAGATCTTCGCCGTCCTCACGCGCGATGGCCTCGCGGAAACGGCTCAAGATGGTCTGGAATCCTTCGATCTCGCGTAGCAGCGATTCCCGGTTCCTCAGGCAGATGTCGCGCCACAGATCGGGGTGGCTCGAGGCGATCCGCGTGACATCGCGGAACCCTCCTGCGACGAAGGCAGCCAGATCCTCCCCGCCGGGTCGCCCCAGGACCGCCTCGACCAGGGCATACGCGACGACATGGGGCAGGTGGCTCACGGCGGCAAAGACCCGGTCATGCGTGTGAGGATCCATCTCCACTATGAGGCTTCCTACCTGCTCCCAAAGGACCTTGATGCGGCTGAAGGCCTGTCGATCCGTGCGGGAGGTCGGGGTCAGGACGCACTGGGCCCCCTCAAACAGCAATGGGGAGGCCGCCTCGACGCCGAAGCGCTCGCTTCCCGCAATCGGGTGACTCCCTACGAAACGCGCGCCCGGAGGCATCAGATCCTCCAGCTCGCGGACCAGGTCTCCCTTCACGCTGCCCACATCCGTCACAATGACTCCCGGTCGGAGCGCCGGGGCGATCGCCTTCACCAGAGAGACGAAACTTCCCACGGGCGTGGCCAGGACGACGAGATCCGCGCCCCGCACTCCTTCAGCAGGGTCCTGCATGACGGCATCTACCACGCCCAGGGCCCGCGCCTTTTCCAAATTTGCTCGGCCACGCCCCACGCCGCAGATCTCGCCCACCAACCCCCGTGTCTTGCAGGCCAGGGCCAGCGACCCCCCGACGAGCCCCACGCCGAGAATCGTCATTTTCTGAAACAGCAGACCCATAGGACCTTTGAGGTTGAGGTTAAGGCTGAGGTTGAGTCAATATTTCCTTAACCTTAACCTCAACCTTATCCCGTCCCATCCTCCTCACTATTCACTTTAAATTTCCCTCCCCACGGCCTCGGCAATCGGCCTGAGTTCCTCCATGAGCCTCCGGAAGACGGCGGGCTTCAGCGACTGCGGCCCGTCGGAGAGCGCCTCCTCGGGGTTGGAATGGACCTCAATCAGCAAGCCGTCGGCACCGGCGGCCACGGCCGCCTTGGCCATGGGAGGGACGAGGTCCCATCGGCCGACGCCATGGCTCGGATCCACCACGACCGGCAGGTGGCT
>JACRHK010000254.1 GCA_016217625.1 Nitrospirota bacterium | reverse complement strand
CCGCCGATGATCCTGATGCCCTACAATCCCCCCCATTATCCCGCCTATCTGGAGGCCTGCGGTCTGAAGAAGGCGAAGGACCTGCTGGCTTATCTCTTTGATCTGGGCGAGGAGGTGCCTGAGTGGTTGGAACGGATGGCGGATCGGGCGGCCCGGCGGGAGCCGGAATTCCGCGTGAGGCCGGCGGATCTGAATTGCCTTGAAGAAGAGCTGGAGCGGGTCCGGATCATCTATAATGAGGCCTGGAGGGACAACTGGGGGTTCGTCCCGATGACCGAGGCGGAGATCGCCGATATGGCCAAACGCCTGAAGCCCCTCATTGTCCCGGAGCTGGCCCTGTTTGTCGAGCTGAAGGGAGAGCCGGTCGCCTTTCTACTGGGACTCCCCGATTATCACCAAGCGCTCCGCTGCCTGAACGGCCGTCTCACCCCCTGGGGCGTGGTCCGGGCGTACTGGCGCAGCCGCCGGATCCGCGACGTCCGGTTTCTGGTGATGGGCGTCCGGGAACCCTATCGGAAGCGGGGGAGCGACCTCCTTCTGTACCGCCAAGGGTACCGGAACGCCCTCGCGCGCGGCTACCGGCGAGTGGAGTTCTCCTGGATCTTGGAGGACAATGCGCTGATTCGGAAAGGGGTCGAGCGCTTCGCGGGGGAGCCGTATAAGATCTATCGGATGTATGAGGGGGAGGTGGGGTGAGGGGTGAGAAGGTGTAAGGTTGAGGCTGAGGTTGAGGTTGAGGGAGAGGGAAGGCTGAGGTTGAGGTTGAGGTTGAGAACTTCTTAACCTTAACCTTAACCTTAACCTTAACCTTAACCTTAACCTTAACCTGAGTGTGAGGCGCGGAGCGCGAAGCCTCTATGGCGCGTTGGAGATACGGGGTGCTGGGTCTTGTCGTGCTGGCCGTCGGCGGCTACGGGGCGTATTCCGCCTGGCAGGGGGAGAAGGACGGGCCGCTCGTCGCCTCGGGGACGATCGAGGCGACGGAGGTGGCCGTGAGCCCCAAGGCGCCGGGTCGGATTGCGCGACTGCTCGTTCGGGAATCGGATCGCGTCCGTGCAGGCCAGCGGCTGGCCGTCCTGGAGGGGCGCGAGCAGGAGGCCGAGCTCCGACAGGCGGAGGCCGCGGCCCGCGCCGCACGGGCCGCTTTGGCCCAGGCCGAGGCCCAGGCGGCGGAGGCGGCGCTGCACCAGGGTCGGATGCGGGACCTGTTTGGCAAGGGATTTGTGTCCCGCGCCCTCCTCGATGAGGCCGAGAGCCGGGCCAAGGTGAGCGCGGCGGGCGTCCGGTCGGCCCGCGCCCAGGTGGAGGCGGCGGAGGCGGCGGCGGCCACGGCGCGGGTCCGGGTGGAAGACCTGGTCCTCACGGCGCCGCTCGACGCCGTGGTGCTCAAAAAGCCGATGGAGGCGGGCGAGCAGGCGCTTCCAGGTTTCCCCGTGGTCACGCTGGCCGACCTCGCGCACCTCTGGGTGCGGGTCTATGTGGCCGAGCAGGATGTAGGCCGGGTGCGGCTGGGGCAGCCGGCCCGCGTCCGGGTGGACAGCTTCCCGGATCGCCCGTTTGCCGGGACGGTGATCGAGGTGGCTGAGCAGGCCGAGTTTACGCCGCGGATGGTCCAGACGCAGCGGGAGCGCGTCTTCCTGGTCTTTGCCGTCAAGGTCGCGGTGCAGGATCCCGAGGGGTTGCTTCATCCCGGGATGCCGGCGGATGTGGAGCTGCTGATAAAAAGCAGTCAGGACTCAACAGAGTGACGAAGAACTCTTCCCTCTTCCTCGGAGGGGAGAGGGGATCTAGGTGAAACAACCTCTCAGGGGGGTGATGAAGAACGCGATGGAAGAGGCAGTGGTCACCCAGGCGTTGACCAAACGGTTCGGCGCGGTCACGGCCGTCGATCGCCTGGACCTCCGGATTGCCAGGGGAGAGGTGTACGGCTTCCTGGGACCCAACGGATCGGGGAAATCGACGACGATGCGGATGCTCTGCGGGCTCCTGGATCCTTCGGCGGGAGAGGGGCGGGTGCTGGGGTGCGACATCCGACGCGAGGCGGAGCGGATTAAAGAACGCATCGGCTACCTCTCCCAAAGGTTCGGCCTGTACGAAGATCTCACAGTGGCCGAGAATCTGTCGTTCTACGCCGGCGTCTACCTGGTCCCCCCTGCCCGGAGGCGGGAACGCATGGAAGAGATCGTATCTCTCGTCCATCTCGCGGGTTGGGAGGAAGCCTTGTCGGAAACCCTCTCTGGAGGCATGAAGCAGCGGCTGGCGCTCGGGTGCGCCCTGCTACATGAGCCGGAGATGCTGTTCCTGGACGAGCCGACGGCGGGCCTGGACCCTATCTCGCGGAGGGAGTTCTGGGACACGATCTACCATCTGGCCCAGGCCGGGACGACAGTGATGGTCACAACGCATTACATGGACGAGGCCGAGCACTGCGATCGGCTGGGGTTCATCTTTCGCGGCAAGGTGGTCCGGGAGGGCCGGCCTGAAACCCTCCGGGCGGCGGCCGGCAGGGAGCGGGTCATCGCTCTGACCTGTGAGCCGGTTGTGGAAGCGGCCCGTCTCCTACAGGCATGGGCTCCCGTGCTCGACATGCGGCGCTACGGCGGGGAGATCCATCTCATCGTAGAGCGGGAAGTCGCGGGTGTCGACGAGGCGGCCGCGTATCTCAGGGATCGCGGGATCCGCGTCACGCGGGCCGAGGAGATCCTGCCCACGATCGAAGATCTCTTTATTACCATGGTGAAGGAGCAGTGATCACGGGATTAGGGGGTAGGGATGAAGCGGCTGGGGTCCATTGTCCGTAAAGAGTTCATCCAGATGCGCCGGGACCGTCTGACGCTCGGTATGATGCTCATGATCCCTGCCATACAGTTGCTCCTGTACGGGTATGCCATCAACACGGATGTCCAGCACCTGCGCACGATCGTGTATGACCAGTCGCGCACGCCGGAGAGCCGCGGGCTGGTGGAGGCGTTTGCCAATACACGCTATTATGACCCGATCCGGGCGGCCGGCTCCCTGCGCGAGGTCAGGGCGGCCATCGACAGCGGCATGGTGAAGGTGGGGCTGGTTATTCCCTCGGACTTTGCCGACCGTCTCGGCCGGGGGGAACGGGCGCCGGTCCAGGTTTTGGTCGATGCGTCGGATCCGATGACCGCCAGCTCGGCGTTGAATGTGGCGCAGGTGGTCGGCCAGGCGCGTTCGCTGCAGGTCCTTGAGGCGTCTCTCCGGGCCGCCGGGAGCCCGCGGGATCCCCAGCCGATCGCCGTGGAGACCCGGGCCTGGTACAACCCGGACCTCCGCAGCGCCCACTTCATGGTGCCTGGGCTGCTGGGGGTCATCCTGGTCATGACGAACATGACGGTCACGGCGATGGCCATTGTCCGGGAGCGGGAGCGTGGGACGATGGAGCAGCTTATCGTAACCCCTATAAAACGGCATGAGCTGATCATCGGGAAGATCGTTCCCTACATCCTGGTCGGGTATGCCCAGATGACACTCGCCCTGCTTCTGGCATTCTGGGTCTTCCAGGTCCCCATCGCCGGAAGCCTTGGGCTTTTGTACCTGCTCGCTCTGGCCTTCATCATCACGGCACAGGGGATTGGAATCATCATCTCCACAGTGGCCCGGAACCAGCAGCAGGCGCTCCAGATGTCGTTTTTCATCTTCCTGCCGAATGTCCTGTTGTCGGGGTTCATGTTCCCTATCGCGGCGATGCCGGAGGTGGTGCAGTATCTGACCTACCTGCTGCCGCTCACTTACTTCCTGGAGATCCTCCGGGGGATCATCCTGAAGGGGAACGGGTTGGCGGAGCTCTGGAAGCACCTGCTTCCCCTGCTGGCGATGGGGGTGGTCCTGATCACGTACAGCGTGAGCAGGTTCACGAAGAAATTGGGATGAGGGAGAGAAGTCAGAAGTCAGGAGTCAGAAGTCAGGAGTTAAGAGGGAGGTGGCGGATGAGACGGATCGATGCGACGTTGGCCCTCATGGTAGGCATCCTCTTGCTGGGGGAGACGGCCTGGGGCCAGGAGGCGCTCGCCCCGATGGCCATTGGGGAGGAACTCACCCTGGAGGCTTGCAT
>JACRHK010000260.1 GCA_016217625.1 Nitrospirota bacterium | reverse complement strand
CAAGGGGGTCGTGGTCGCCGGAGATGTGACCCTCGCGGTGGCCGATGTGGACCTGATCTATGTGGGGCTCCGCCTCCTCCTCTCCTCCGTGGAGACGGCCAGAGAGTGGGGTATGCGGAGCGCGGGGAAGTAAGCGATGGAGGGCATCTACCTCTATGGGATCGTTGGCTTCCCGCAGCCCCTGTTTCGGCAGATCCGAGGTCTCGGAGGGAGTCCTGTTTGTCTCGTCCCCCATAAAGACCTGGCTGCAGTAATCAGCCGGTCACCGCTCACCCCCTGGCCCATTGACGAGGCCCACGTGACCATCCACGAGATGGTAGTGGAGGAGGTGATGGACGCCCGCCCCATCCTTCCCGGTCGCTTCAACACATTCCTTCGGACCGAGGAGGCGGTCATCGCGCTCCTCGACGAGCGGGCTCAGGGGTTCCGTTCGGCTCTTAAGCGGGTGGAAGGGAAGGTGGAGATGGGGCTCCGGGTGCTCTGGGAGGCGCCCGTGGAAGCCGAGGCCTCGCTGGATCAGGGAACCGGGGATGGCGGCCGGGGAACGGAATATCTCTATCGGAGGCTTGGGGAGGAGCGGCGTCGGGCCGCGCTTCGGGCGGCAGGCGAGCGCCTGATCCAAGAGATTCACTCACTCTTCCGCTGCCGTGCTGTGGAGAGCCGGCTCCAGCGACTTCCCACCAACCGGTTGCTCTTCACCGGGGCCTATCTCGTGGAGCGGGATCGGGTGGACGCCTTCCGGAAAGGTGTGTCGACGGCCGGGGAGGAGTTTTCGCACCTCAGCTTCCTGCTCACCGGCCCCTGGCCTCCCTACCACTTTGTGAATGGAGCGCACGATGAGACTGCGGACACTGTCGGCGCCTGAGAGCTCCCTGGCCGAGTTTGAGGGGGAGCTGGAGCGGCTCACTGAGGCTCTGCCTCGGCGGATCAACGCCGACCCCGAGAAGGTCGAGCAGGGGCTGGCCAAGTTGGTGCTCACCCTCATCGATCTGCTCCGGCGACTCTTGGAGAAGCAGGCCCTCCGGCGGATCGAGGCGGGTTCCCTCACCCCTGAAGAGATCGAGCGGATGGGGGTGACCTTCCTCCGGCTGGAGGAGAAAATGGCGGAGCTCCGGGCATACTTCGGCCTCAGCGAGGAGGACCTGAATTTGTCTCTCGGACCGCTCGGGGATCTGATGTGATCGCGCCGGCCTTGCTCCCGATGGATGCTCGAAGGGAAGAAGCGATGGCCACCCGCAGGGCGTGGGCGGAGATCGACGGGCCGCTTCAGCTTCGCGTAAGACTGGCGACCGTTGCCATCCTGGCCTTTGGGCTCATCTTTTTCATGGCATGGGTCCTGTGGGACCAGGAGCGGCTTATCGCCAGCCAGCAGGGCGAGATCAAGCGCTTTCAGGAGTATGTTCAGCATCTCGAGGAGCGCCTCGGGATCCTGAACCAGATCCGGTCCTATCGATCGACCCTCCCCGACGAGGAAGCGACGGCCCTGGCCCACGCGGTCCAGCAGGAAGCTCGGCGCTACGACCTCGACTGGCGGCTCCTCCTTGCCATCATCCGCGTAGAGAGCGGGTTCGATCCCCGGGCCAGGTCGCCCCGGGGCGCTGTCGGCCTCATGCAGGTGATGCCTCCGACCTTCGAGGAGGTCGCGGCGGAGCTGGGCTGGGCAGACTGGAGCCCTGAAGAACTGGAAGATCTCCGCGTCAATGTCCGGGTGGGAGCCCACTATCTCTCTTCACTGGTGCGGCGATTCGGGGATCTGGAGAAAGCAGTCCAGGCCTACTACCTCGGGCCGTCCCGGATCACCAACCCGTCCGATGAGTGGGAGCGGCTCGGCCGTCGGTACCTTGAGGCCGTCAGAATCAGCCAGAGTTCATCGTGAGGGTGGCGCCGGTGCCGAGGACGGCAAAGGAGCGAGCATGCGCGAATCTGTTCCGAACATCGACTGTCCCATCGATCTCTTTCCCAAGCAGGAGCGCAAGATTCAGGAGCTGACCCAACGGATCAACGAGGTCAAGGGAATCCAGCAGAAGGCGGAGCGGGCTCACGCGCTCCTTGAGGAAGCGGAAGTCCTCCTGCGGTGCTCCGCCTTCGACGAGGGCAACATCCATTGCGTGAACTGCCAGGCCCTCTCCCGCGTCCGGAGCCATGCCGCCACGCTGATCCTGAAAACCGAGAAGGCATTGAACCGGACCTCCAAGGTATGAAGCCCCGTTCTGCCGGGACGGAGGGAGCCGGCGGGGTTGAGGCGCGCGAGTCTGCGGTGACAACCCGAATCGCGGTAATGGGGCAGGGGAAGGATAAAGAGTTCGAGAACTGCCGGAGAGGGGGCTACCGAACATGGCAAGGATCCTGGTGGTGGATGACGAGCCCGACATGCGCCGGCTCCTCGCCGGGATACTCAGGGCGCAAGGGTTCGATGTGGTCATGGCGGAGGACGGCCAGGCCGCCCTGGATCAGGTCAAGGCGGAGGCTCCCGCGGCCATCATCCTGGATCTCAGGATGCCGGGGCTGGACGGGATGGAGACCCTGACGGAGATCAAGGCGATCACCCCCCACATCCCTGTGATCATGCTCACGGTCTACGGGGATATCCCCACCGCGGTCCAAGCCATGCGGCTGGGGGCCTACGAGTACCTCACCAAGCCGTTTCATCACGATGACATCGTCCTCACCGTGCGCCGGGCCCTCGAGCGACAGGCACTGCCGGCGAGGGACCAGACAGCCAGGCAGTTGGAGACCTTACTCCTCCTCTCCCAGAGCCTCACCGCTACACTGTATCTGGAAACCGTCTTTGATCTTATCGTGGAGGCGGCGGTCACCCTCTTGGAGGTAGAGGAGGCCGGACTCTGGGTGATCCAAGAGGACTCTGGGGAGCTAGCTCTCAGAGCCAGCGCCGGAGCCGCAGAGATCCTGGCGCAATCTTCCGCCACTCTCGCCCGGGTCGAGGAACTGGTCCGGGAGATGGTTCAGGGGAAAGGGGGGTCTCCCTGCACCGAGATGATGGCTCCGGTGGGGACCTTTTTCGGAGTCCCCCTCATGAAAGAGGAGCGGGTCCTGGGGGTGCTCGGGGTGATTGGCAGCCTGGCGCACCCGTTTACCGAGGCCGACCACGACCTCCTGGATTCCTTCGCCAGCCAGGCGGCCATCGCGCTCGAGAACGCTCGGCTGTACGACATGGCGACACAGGCCATCGAGAGGCTAAAGGAGAGCCAGGAGAAGGTCGTGCAGCTCGAGGGGCTCCGGGCCCTGGGCGAGATGGCGAGCGGAGTGGCCCACGACTTCAACAACATCCTGACGGCTATCCTGGGGCGGGCCCAGGTCCTCCGCCCCCTGCTGGAAGACCCCCTCCTTGTGCGTGGGGTGGAGATCATCGAGCGGTTGGCCTGGGATGGGGCGCGCACCGTCCGCCGGATCCAGGAGTTCGCGAGGGTCCGCCGGGGACAGGCGTTTGTGACGGTCGCCCTGAACGAGCTGGTCGACGATGTCATCGATGGCACCAGCCCTCGCTGGAAAGACCAGGCGGAGGTTCGGGGGGTCCGATACAAGGTGGTGAGAGAGCTTGGAGAGATCCCAACCGTGGCCGGCGATCCCTCGGAACTTCGGGAGGCCCTGATGAACCTCGTCTTCAATGCCCTTGATGCGATGCCCGAGGGCGGCACGCTCCACATCAGGACGGCCGCTGCGGAAGCGTCCGTCGCTCTCAGCATCGCCGATACAGGGTACGGGATGTCCGAAGCAGTGAGACGACAGGCCTTCGAGCCGTTCTTCACCACCAAGGGGCCCCAGAACACCGGCCTGGGGCTCTCCGTGACCTACGGCATCATCCGCCGGCACGGAGGCGACATCGGAATCGAGAGTCGGGAAGGACTAGGGACGACCTTCACCATTCGCCTCCCTGCCGGCAAGGGTGTCGCAGTGAAGCAAGAGGTAGAGACGCAGCCGGCCGCTCCCAAACGCGCCGTCATCCTCATCATCGACGATGAGGAAAATGTGCGAACCATCCTGGCCGAGATCCTGATGACCCAGGGGCATTCAGTCAGGATGGCCGCAAGCGGGAAGGAAGGGCTGGACCTCTTCCGCGATGAACGGCACGACCTCGTGCTCACCGACCTCGGGATGCCTGGCATGACCGGCTGGGAGGTCGCGTGGGCCGTCAAGGAACTCAGTCGGGAGACACCGGTAATTCTCGTCACCGGCTGGGGCGAAGATCTCAATCCAGATACCGTCAGGGAAGGCACGATAGATTTCATCCTGTCCAAGCCGTTTGGGGTCAATGATGTGCTGACCCTGGTCGTCCGAGCCCTGGAACTCTCGGCATCTCCCTAAGACGGTGTAAATTCGTGGAGGAATGTGCGAAATTTCCCGAAGGGTCATCACCTTGATGCCACGGCTGTAAAGCCGTGGAGCGGGGGTCACTAGAGAAAGTGTGAGATTAGTCGCTGACTTGACAAGCGTGATGAGTTGCTCTAAAATTATCATTACTATTCATCGTTATCAAATCCGCAAGTCGCGTCT
>JACRHK010000255.1 GCA_016217625.1 Nitrospirota bacterium | reverse complement strand
GCGAGATCGTCGTCCGGGCCAAAGCCGTCATCCTCGCCACGGGGGGGTGCGGCCGGCTCCACATCCAGGGCTTCCCGACGTCCAACCACTTCGGCGCGACGGGTGACGCCCTGCCGCTGGCCTATCGGATTGGCGCGCGCCTGACTTTCATCGATACGTTCCAGTACCATCCCACGGGCGTCATCTACCCCGGCTACCTGGCCGGCGCCCTCGTCACCGAGGGGATGCGCTCCCTGGGGGCCCAGCTTTTGAACGCCAGGGGCGAGCGGTTCGTCAACGAGCTGGAGACGCGCGATGTCGTGGCGGCGGCCATCATCCGGGAGTGCCGCGAGGGGCGGGGGATCCACACGCCCACGGGAAAGGTCGGCGTCTGGCTCGACACGCCGATGATCGAGCTGGCGAACGGCGCAGGCGCCTTGGCCGACCGTTTCCCGAACATGATCCACCAGTTCTCCCGCTGCGGCATCGACATCCGGCAGGAGGCGATCCTTGTCTACCCTACGCTCCACTACCAGAACGGCGGCGTCCGGATCGACGTCCGCGGCGCGACCGA
The DNA here is from genome assembly GCA_016217625.1 of Nitrospirota bacterium. Classification (GTDB taxonomy): domain Bacteria; phylum Nitrospirota; class RBG-16-64-22; order JACRHK01; family JACRHK01; genus JACRHK01. The sequence goes on along the minus strand of JACRHK010000255.1, from coordinate 3,726 downwards.
GGTCCCCGGCCTGTATGTGGCCGGCGAGGCGACGGGAGGGATTCATGGGCGCAACCGCCTCATGGGGAACTCGCTCCTGGACATCATCGTCTATGGCCGGCGGGCGGGCCAGGCGGCGGCCGCAGAGGCCCAGGGCCGCGCTCCCGGCCGCGTGACGCTCGATCACGTACAGCGGTTCCGCGAGGCAATCCGATCGGCCGGCCTCGCGCCCGAAGGGACCTCGCCGGTCCTGGTCCCCGGCTACATTGAAAAGAAGGAACAGACGCTGATGGGGAGGTGACCCACAGCAATCAGCGTTCAGCGATCAGCTTTCAGCTAATAGACCTTATTGCGTGGAGCTGACTGCTGAGTGCTGATAGCTGCCCGCTTCACTATAAGGAGGGACTGATGAACATCCATGAGTACCAGGCGAAGGCGATCTTCCGGGAGTACGGCGTCCCGGTTCCCCGGGGCCGGGCCGCCTTCTCCGTGGAGGAGGCCGTGGCCGCGGCGCGGGAACTGGGAAGCCCCGTGACAGTCGTCAAGGCGCAGATCCACGCGGGCGGACGCGGCAAGGCGGGCGGCGTGAAGCTGGCGCGATCCCAGGATCAGGTCGAGCCCCTGGCCCGGGAGATCCTGGGGAAGGTCCTGGTGACTCATCAGACGGGGCCCAAGGGAAGGCAGGTCAAGAAGCTCCTCATCGAAGAAGGGGTGGAGATCGCCCGGGAGTTCTACTTGTCGCTCCTGGTCGATCGCGCCACGGCGTCGGTGGCCGTCATCGCCAGCCGCGAGGGGGGGATGGAGATCGAAGAGGTCGCCGCCAGGCACCCCGAGAAGATCATCAAGCGCTTTCTCGATCCTGCTGGGGGATACCTCCCCTTTCACGGCCGCGACCTGGCTTATTGCCTGGGACTCCCGAAAGAAGCCGTGGGGGCGTTCGTGAAGCTCCTGGGGAACCTCTACCGCCTTCTGTGGGAGAGGGACGCCTCGCTTATCGAGATCAATCCCCTCGTCCTGACGAAGGAGAACCAGATTCTGGCGCTCGACGGGAAGGTGACGTTTGACGACAACGGCCTCTTCCGCCAGGAGGCGGTCCGGGCCTTCCGCGACCTGGACGAGGAAGACCCGCTGGAGATCCAGGCCGCGGAGCACCACCTCAACTACGTGAAGCTCCACGGCACCATCGGCTGCATGGTCAACGGCGCCGGACTCGCCATGGCGACGATGGACGTCATCAAGCTGGCCGGCGGGGAGCCGGCCAACTTCCTCGACGTGGGAGGCGGCGCCTCGAAAGAAACGGTCCGCGAGGCGTTCCGGATCCTGCTGGCTGATCTCAACGTGCAGGGCGTGTTCGTGAACATCTTCGGCGGGATCGTCCGGTGCGACCGGATTGCGGGCGGGATTCTGGAAGCGGCCAAGGAGGTCCAAGTGAGCGTCCCCCTGGTCGTCCGGCTCGATGGGACGAACGCCGAGGAAGGGAAAAAGATGCTGACCGCCTCGGGCCTGAAGCTGGAGGTCGCGGATACGCTCTGGGACGGCGCGCAGAAGATCGTCGCCCAGGCGGGAGGGAGGCTGTCATGAGCATCCTGGTCAACCGGAACTCGCGCGTCATCGTCCAGGGGCTCACGGGGAAAGAGGGGAGCTTCCACGCCGACCAGTGCCTCGCTTACGGCACCAAGGTCGTGGGCGGCGTGACACCCGGCAAGGGGGGGACGACCTGGCGCGGGGAGACGACCGGCGTCGCGCTGCCCGTCTTCGACACGGTGGCCCAGGCCGTCGCCGCTACGAAAGCCAACGTCTCGCTCCTCTTCGTGCCGCCCGCGTTCGCGGCAGACGCCATCCTCGAGGCGGCCGATGCCGGCGTGCCGCTCATTGTCTGCATCACGGAGGGGATCCCCGTCCTGGACATGATGAAGGTGAAGCGGGCGCTCACCCCGCCTAAGGCGGGGAACGGGAAGGCGCGCCTCATCGGCCCGAACTGCCCCGGGATCATCACTCCGGGGGAGGCGAAGATCGGGATCATGCCGGGGTTCATCCACAAAAAGGGGAACGTGGGGATCGTCTCGCGCTCCGGCACGCTCACCTATGAGGCTGTCTGGCAGGTGACGAAGGCGGGCCTGGGGCAATCGACCTGCGTGGGGATCGGGGGAGATCCCCTCAACGGGACGAACTTCATCGACTGCCTGTTGCTTTTCGAGGCCGACCCGAAGACGGAGGCCATCGTGATGATCGGCGAGATCGGCGGCGAGGCCGAGGAGCAGGCGGCGGCCTATATCAAAAAGCACGTTACGAAGCCGGTGGTCGCCTTCATCGCCGGGATCACGGCGCCTCCGGGCCGCAGGATGGGGCACGCGGGGGCCATCATCGCCGGCGGCAAGGGAACGGCGGCCGAAAAGATGGCGGCATTGCGCAAGGCCGGCGTGGCGGTCGTGGAAAACCCGGCCCTCATCGGCGAGACGGTGGCCAAGGCGCTGGCAAGAAGGAAGCGCTCAGCAGTCAGCCCTCAGCGGTCAGCCCGAAAGAAAAAGCCGAATCGGGCCGGACGCGGCAGGTCCTAGGCTAAATGCTGATGACTGATCGCTGACGGCTGACTGATGATGAAACCGATCCTCTTGGACTCCGATCTCTTGGCCACGCCGGACCTGGCCCACTACCGGCGCCTGGGCGGCTATGAGGGGCTCAAGCGGGCGCTCGGTCTGAAGCCCGAAGAGGTCGTCGAAGAGGTGAGCAAAGCCCACCTCCGGGGGCGGGGCGGGAGCGGCTTCCCCACGGCCGTGAAATGGGAACTCGTCCAGCAGAACCGGGAACCGATCAAATTCCTTGTCTGTAACGCCAACGAAGACGAGCCCGGCACGTTCAAGGACCGGGTGCTCCTGACCAAGACGCCGCATCAGCTCCTGGAGGGGGTGATCATCGCCGCTTACGCCGTGGGGGCGCAGACGGCCTATCTGTACATCAATGGGCGGTTCGAAGAGGAGATCCGGTCCGTCGAGCGGGCCGTGGCCGAGGCACGCGGCGAGGGGTTCATCGGCCCGCAGATCCTGGGAAGCGCTTTCGATCTCCACGCGGAGATCGTCCGGAGCCCCGGCGTCTATATCGCCGGCGAAGAGACGGCCTGCCTGGAGGTCATCGAGGGGAAGAACCCGATCCCCCGGCAGAAGCCCCCCTACTACCCGGCAACGCACGGTCTCTGGGGCAAGCCCACGCTGGTCAACAATGTCGAGACCCTCTGCAACGTCCCCCACATCCTCCGCCGGGGCAGCGCCTGGTACGCGGGCATCGGCCCCCGGGAGAACCACGGCACCCGGATCTTCTGCCTCTCCGGCGATATCGAACGTTCGGGGCTCTATGAGCTCCCGATGGGGACGCCGCTCAGGACCTTGATTGTACGTTACGGCGGGGGGGTGAAGAACGGCGGACGGCTGAAAGCCGTCTTTCCCGGCGGGCCATCTTTCGGGTTGTTGAAAGAAGAGGGCCTGGACATTTCCCTCGATTTCGACTCCATGAAAGCGGTGGGCTCCGGCCTCGGCACCGGCGGGATGGTCGTCATCGGCGAACGCACCTGCCTGGTGGGGAAGGTCCTGGAGTTCGCCCGCTTCTTCCAGCAGGGGAGCTGCGGCCAGTGCCCTCCCTGCAAGCTGGGGACGCTATCGCTGGTGGAGATCCTGGAGCGGATCGAAGGAGGTCGAGGGGAAGCGGCTGACCTGGACCTGGCGCTCCAGATCGGCCGGATGATTGCCCGTAAGG
>JACRHK010000252.1 GCA_016217625.1 Nitrospirota bacterium | reverse complement strand
TGTCATTCCCACGAAACTTGGCCCTGCAGGTAGTAAGCAGGGAGTGGGAATCCAGACCCCCCTCCCATCCCCCCTGTATAGACCGGGGAGATGGGTTACAAGTGTTCGGGGACATAGGTAACAGGTTTTTAGGTTAACGTATGGTTTCATTTAAATCAATCTCTCTGATTTTTTGTTGACAGAAGTAGACATCGAACCGACCCTCATTCAGGGTGGGTCTGAGGGCGACCTGATAACCATGAAACGCCTTACTGAGGAGAATGACCTTTCCACGATAGGAGAGATCGCCTTGGCCTTGTACTTTGCGAACAATATCCCCTGGGCTGTACTCGATCGGAGGCAGTCGCTCGGGAAATGCTCTGTGACTGGGCCGATAGCGACTGGCTGGGGTGGCCATGCTCAACGCTTCGTGAGGTCTCTCCAGGTTATAGATGTCCCTCCAGCGGTCAAAAGCTGTTTGGCAATGGTGGAGATCTCGAAACGAGTGACGGGTCAGCAATTCGAGTTTCAAGGTTCGATGAAAGCGTTCGTCTTTTCCCTGGGTCTGCGGGTGATAGGGGCGGGAATGTCCCACTTTGATTCCCAGGTGGATCAACCAGACAGTCAAGGGGGTGTACGGGTGGTCTTGGTCGGAACCCCAGGGGGCACCATGATCCATGGTCATCCGATCCGGCAAACCATCACGTCGGAACACGGCGGTCATGGCATCTTGGACCGTATCCCCCTGCTCATCGGCACAGGCCTTCAAACAGGGAGAAAATCGGGAATGATCATCCAGAATGGTCAAGGGAGGGCAGCGCTGACCGGTCTCGATGGGAAAGTGTCCCTTAAAGTCCATTTGCCACAGCCGATTGGGGGCTTCATGTTCAAAACGCTGCCACGGCGTGTGTTTCGCCGACGCTACCGGGTCAAGACACCCCTGACGTCTGAGAATCTGGGTAATCGTACTGGCCGATGGGACCTGGGGATGTCCCAGGGTCACCAGACGGGCTCGGATCTTACGTCCCCCCCAAGACGGATGATGGCCACGGACCTTCAAGACTTCGCTCTCTATCGCCTCTTCGGTTCGAGACGGCGAGTCATGGGGACGCCGGGGCTGATCCTCCAAACCGGGGGATCCCGATTTGCGATAACGAGAAAGCCATTTATAACCCGTTTTACGACTGATACCAAAACGATGACACCATGGGCTCATGTTCGAGACCTCGACATCTGCCAACAGCACACATTCCTGACGCAGGGACATGGTGGACACCTCTTTCCATGGCATGGCAACCCTCCTCTGGGATGATTGCCGAGCATTTGAAAGTGTTACCCATGTCCCCGAACAGATGTGACCTCTGTCCCCGGTCTTTACACCTCCCCCATCGAGGGGGAGGCACGATAAGGACACTCCGTAGCAAGCTACGGGGAATCATCAAGTTGAAAATTTGACTTTTGAAATTTGAACTTTGCTTTCTGCATTTCCAAGGCTCAGGCTTTTCTTGGCAGGTGGATGGCCATGCCGCTGAGGTCTTCGGCCGCTTCCATGAGGGCCTCGGGCAAGGTGGGGTGGGCATGGATCGCCCTGGCGAGATCCTCGGCTGTCGCTTCCAGCGACATCGCCGTGGAGGCTTCGTGGACGAGGTCCGCGGCATGGGGTCCGATGATGTGCGCGCCCAGGATGCGGCCGGTTCGGCGATCGGCGACGACCTTCACCATCCCCGCGATCTCCCCCAGGACGTGCGCCTTTCCCAGGTTGCGGAAAGGGAAGCGCCCCACCTGCACTTGGTCCCCTCTGTCGAGGGCTTCCTGCTCCGTGAGGCCGACGCGGCCGATCTCGGGCCGGGTGAAGATCCCGGCGGGAACCGTTTCGTAGTCCATCCGGAGTTCGCCTCCGAGGGCGTTCGTCACGGCGATGATCCCCTCGCGGGATGCGACATGGGCCAGCAGCATCCCCCCCGTCACATCCCCGGCGGCGTAGACACCGGGAACCGGCGTCTCCATCCGATCATCGACCAGGATCTCCCCGTGTTTCCCCTGGGGAATTCCGAGGGATTCCAGGCCGATCCCTTCCACGTTGAACCTCCGACCGATGGAGACCAGGACTTGATCGACCGAGACCGCCTGGCCGCTGCTCAACGTGGCGCGGACCCCCTCCCCTTCCGTCGCAATCTCCGCAACAGACGCGCCGATGAGGACCTTGACTTTCTGCTTCTTCAGCTCGCGATCGAGGAGGCCGGCGATCTCCTCGTCCTCTGTCGGCAAGATTCGGGGAAGGAGTTCCACGAGGGTCACCTCTACCCCCAGGGCGGCGTAGAGGCAGGCGAACTCGCAGCCGATGACGCCAGCGCCGACGATGAGGAGGCGTGGGGGGACGCGCTCTAAACGGAGGGCATCGTCGCTGGTGAGGACGCGGCTGCCGTCAAAGGGGAAGTGTTCAAGAAGAGCCGGACGGGAACCGGTGGCGATAAGGATCGCGTCCCCTTGCATTGCCTCAAGGCTTCCGTCCGGGCGCGCGACCTCGATCCGCCGTTCACCGACGAGCCGTCCGCGACCTTGGATGTAGGCAACTCCATGGTTCTTGAAGAGGGCGTGGATCCCTTTTTCCTGTGGATCGACGATACGGCGCACCCGGCTGCGGAGACCCTCCAGCGTCCAGCGCACCCCTTCGACTTCGAGGCCGAACTCTTTGGCTCGTTTCGCGCGGTCATAGAGGTCTGCCGAGGCGATAAGGGCTTTCGTGGGGATGCAGCCGCGGTGCAGGCAGGTCCCGCCGACCTTGTCGGCCTCGATGACTGTGACCTGTCCCCCGAGCTGGGCTGCCCGGATGGCGGCGACATATCCGGCTGGGCCGCCCCCCAGGATGAGGATCCGCTTCCCCTTCTCCACGAGGGACCTTTACTTTAGGCCCTGGATGTAGGCCTCGTACTGCTGAGCGTCCATCAGGTGGTCGAGGTCGGTGGGGTCGGATAGTTCCACGGCAAAGATCCACCCCTCACCATAGGGGTCGTCGTTGATCAGCTCAGGCGAGTCGCTTGCTTCCTGGTTGACCTCCACAATCCGCCCCCCCACGGGGGTATAGATCACCGAGGTCGCCTTCGTCGATTCGATCTCCGTGACCTCCTGGCCGGCCTTCACCTCGCGCCCCACATCCGGCAGGCCGATGTAGACGATGTCCCCCAGGGCCTTCTGGGCATAGTCGGTGATGCCGACGATTCCCTTTCCCCCCTCCACGCGGACCCACTCGTGCTCCTTATGGTACCTGAGATCATGTGGAACCATCGCTCCCTCCTGATCATGAGACCGGCAACGCTTCCTGGATCGTAAAGAAAGGCCCGGGGTCTGTCAAGGAGAAAGGGTTCAGCGGACGTTGACAGGGATCCCCGCTGGTGCTACAGTGAAGCCATGGCGAAGAAGTTGGGGGTGCTGCTGTCGACCGGCGCGAATCCGGAGGACCTGGCCACGGCGGCCGGGATTGCGGAAGCGGCCCTCAAGTCGGGCACGGAGGTCTATCTCTACCTGATCGACGAGGGGGTACGCCACGTGGGCGCCGAGGCGCTCCAGCGGTTGAGAGGGCAAGGGCTCAAGCTCTTCGCCTGCGCATTCGGCGGCCAGCAGTTCGGCGTCCCTGTCGGCGATCTGGCGACCTTCGGCGGGCTGGTGATCCTCTCGGACATCCTCGAGGGCTGCGACCGGTTTGTTTCGTTAGGATAAGATGTCAGCACGAGTTCTCTGCTTGATCATCCGCTCCGATCCCCGGAAGAGCCATCGGCCTGCGGAGGCGGTGCGTATCGCCCTCGGCCTGGGAGGAAGCGACCATCCCATCCGGATCCTCCTGGCGGATGAAGCCGTGCGGATTTTGACCGAAGAGGCTGAATCCTGCGTGGAGGCTGAAGCGTTGGAGCGATATTTGGGGACGCTCTCGGAGTGGAAGACCCCTTTCTACATCGAGAGGGGGCACGCTCTGGCCGGCGAGGTGGACCGGGAGAGGTTCAACGTGCGGGAGGTCAACGGGAAGGAACAGGCGGACCTTCTCGCATCTGGCGAACGGGTGTTGGTGTTGTAAAAAGCTATCAGCTATTAATAAAGGGTCTTCTGCAAAGTGAGTGGGTAAAAAATGGCTAAAAAGTGTTCAAAGTCCCCATAGGGCAAGGGTTTTAAGAGTTTTAAGGGGTTTAAAAAAGTGATATGATTTGCGCATGCG
>JACRHK010000248.1 GCA_016217625.1 Nitrospirota bacterium | reverse complement strand
GTCAAGGCGCTGGGGTTGCGCCCCGGCCAGCGCGTGGCGGACGTGGGGACGGGGAGCGGCTACTTCCTTCCCTGGCTTTCCCGCGCGGTGGGTTCCGAGGGGGTCGTCTACGGCGTCGACGTCCAGACCGAGATGCTGGCCTGGGCCGAGCGGAAGGTCCGGGAGGCGCGGCTTCCCAACGTCCGGCTCGTCCACTCCACCGACACGGACACCAAGCTTCCCCCGCAGTCCGTGGATGTCGTTCTTCTGGTCAATACCTATCACGAAGTCCACGATCCCTCAGGGCTGATGAAGAACCTTCGGAAGACCCTCAGCTCCGGAGGGTTGCTGGCCATCATCGATTGGAAACCCGAACCCACGCCAATGGGTCCCCCGCTCGGGCACCGGGTCTCGCCCGATACTGTGAAGAAGACCGTGGAAGCGGCGGGTTTTCGCCTGTGGCGGGAGGAGACGTTTCTGCCCTATCAGTATTTTCTTCTGTTTCGCTAACCTTCAGCTTTCAGAGCCTGTCCAACAATGTCATGATGACCTGCCTGCCGGCAGGGGCGTTGGCCGAAGAAATCGTGGGGTTTGTCGGACAGGCTCTTCCGCCGTCGACTTACGTGGAAATGTGCAGCAGGCGGCGGGCGATCTCGAAGTACAGGACGAGTGTCATGGCGTCCATGATCGTGGTCAGCAGGGGGCCGGAGATGAGAGCCGGATCCATCCGGAACGCTTTGGCGCACAAGGGGAGCAGCGCCCCGACCAGATTGGCCGCTGTGACGGTGACGATGATCGTGAGCCCGACGGTGGTCCAGAGCGTGGGGTCGCTCCCGGGAACGAAGACGGCCCGCAGGAACCCGAGGACGCCCATCGCGACCCCGAGCAAGACCCCCATGGCGCTCTCACGGAGGATGATGCGGGCCACCTGCCCGAGGGCTATCTCGCCCGTGGCGAGGCCCCGGATGATGAGCGTCGCCGACTGGGTCCCCGTGCAGCCGCCCGTGTTCATGAGCATCGGGATGAAAAAGGCCAGGATGACGACGGCCTGGATGGCGGAGGCGTAATGCTCCATGATCGAACCGCTCAGGGTGGCCGTCACCAGCAGGGCCGCGAGCCAGAAGATCCGGCGGCGGGCCAGGGAGAAGAAGCCGGACTGGAAATACCCCTCTTCGGCCGCCGCGATGGCGCCCATCTTCTGGATGTCCTCCGTGGCCTCCTCTTCCATGACGTCCACGACGTCGTCCACGGTGACGATCCCGACCAGGCGCTCCTCCGAATCCACGACCGGGACGGCCAGCAGGTTGTATCTCTTGATGACGTCGGCCACCGCCTCCTGGTCGTCCAGCGTGTGGACCGCGATGACCTCCTCCTTCATGAGGTCCCCCACCGGCTTGTCCGGGTCGGCGAGGATCAGGTTCTTGAGCGAGACAAACCCGATGAGCTTCCTCCCCTGGTCGATGACGTAGGCGTAGTAGATCGTCTCCTTGTCGGGGCCGGTCCAGCGGATCTGCTGGAGCGCCGCCTCCACGGACATCTCGGGTCTGAGGTCGACGAACTCGGGGGTCATGAGGCGGCCGGCGGACGATTCGGGGTACCCCAGGAGCCGGTGGGCCAGCGCCCGCTCGCCGGGGTCCAGAAGCTGGAGGAGCTTGCGGACCAGGCCGGCCGGCAGCTCGTCGAGGAGCTCGGTCCGGTCGTCCGGGTTCATCTCCTCGATGATCGCCTTGATCCCCTGGTCGGTGAAGACCTCGAAGAGCGCCTTCTGCTCTTCGACCTTCAGGTTGGCGAAGACCTCGGCCGCCTGGTCTTTGCGGAGGAGCCGGAAGAGAAGGACCTGCTCGTCAGTCCTGATTTGGCGGAGGATCTCCGCGACGTCGGGCGGCAGGATCTCCTCCAACGACTCCTTGAGTGTCCGGAAGTCCTTCGCGGCCAGCGCCTCGCGGATGGCCGGCAACAGCACGGCGGTCGGTTCCATCATCGCCTCTCAACTCCAACCAGGACATTACCCTGCATCGGGGGAACGATACCACCGCCCCCCGTGCCTGTCAACACTCTTCGGCGGCGGACGATTTTTTTCTTGACGTATATGAGGCGAACGGGGTAGAAGAGCATGATGGGTTTCACTCAGCACAAGGGAGAACCGCCTCTCATCGACACGCATGCCCACCTCGACATGGAGGCGTATGCGGCGGATCGGGAGGTCGTCCTCCGGCGGGCGCGGGCGGCGGGGGTCGTCGCGATCCTCACGATCGGGACGGATGAGGCGAGCAGCCGCCAAGCCGTCGCTCTGGCCGAACGAGACACCGATCGGGGGGAGGCGTTCCCCCGCCTCTACGCGACGGTCGGCGTCCATCCCCATGAGGCAAAGGAGGCCCGGGCGTCAACCTGGGAAGCGCTCCTGAAGCTCAGCCGGCATCCCCGCGTGGTGGCCTGGGGGGAGGTGGGGCTGGATTATCACTACGACCACTCGCCCCGGGAGGCGCAGCGAGCCGTCTTCCGCGAGCAGATCCGCCTGGCCCGCGCGCGGGAACTCCCCCTCGTCGTCCACCAGCGGGAGGCGGAAGAAGAGACGCTCCGGATTCTCAAAGACGAAGGGGCGGAGGCGGCGGGCGGGGTCTTCCATTGCTATACGGCCGATGCGGAGTATGCCCGCGCCGTCCTGGACCTGGGGTTCTTTATCTCGTTTGCGGGAGTTGTCACGTTTAGGAATTCCGAGGGGCTTCGCGAGGTGGCCCGCCTGGCCCCCCTGGACCGCATCCTGGTCGAGACGGACGCGCCGTACCTCGCCCCCGTGCCGCATCGGGGGAAGCGGAACGAGCCGGCTTATGTTCGTTTAGTGGCAGAGCGCGTGGCGGGCGCGCGGGGGATGGCGTTGGAGGAGCTGGCTCGGGCGACGACGGAGAATGCGAGGCGGCTGTTCAAGATCTAGTTGCACGTTGCACGCTGCACGTCAAAGATCTCAACGTGGAACGTGAGACGTGAAACGTGAAACGTGTAACGTGCGACGTGAAACGTGTAACGTGTAACGTGTAACGCTACTTGCTCCCCTTCCTCC
>JACRHK010000253.1 GCA_016217625.1 Nitrospirota bacterium | reverse complement strand
CTCCCCCTTGCCGAGGATCGCCAGCGTCTTATCGATAGTGCGCACCCGTTTGCTGATCCGCACCTTGCCGGTCTGGATGATATACATCTCCTGTCCCTGCTGCCCCTCCCGGAACAGAATCACCCCCGCTGGAACTACCCGACCAAAGCGCGCAAAGAGCTGGCTCTCCCCAACCATGGTCTTTCCCTCAGCCTGTTGAACCCCCGATCGTCCGGCATGGCGACCCGCCCTGCGTGTCGGCAGACAGAGACTATGTATTTGAGTAACATAAAAGCCCCGCCGTGTCAAACCCTTTCCGTACCGTCTTGCGAGAACCCGTTTCCTGATCCGATTCCGGATCGAGTCCACACACCGGGCAAAGTAGTGCCTCCTTCAGCGTGTTCGCTTGCGGCATCGGTCCAGAGCGCGTCGGAAGCGGGAGGCAAACGCCTGGAGGCGCCGCGCGGCATCCCGTACCCCGCGGCTCTGCTCGATCAGACGTACGCAGGCGCTTCCCACAATAACCCCGTCGGCCCAGCGAGCCGCCCGCTCCGCCTGGCCCGGGGAGGAGATGCCGAACCCCACGGCGATGGGTATCCGTGTCGCCTTGCGGAGCCGCTGGATTCCCTCCATGAGGGTGGGATCCAACGATCGCCGCATCCCCGTGACGCCCGTGAGGGAGACGTAGTAGACAAATCCCTGCGTGGCCCGGCAGACCCGACGGATCCGATCCTCGGTGCTGGTGGGGGCCAGAAGAAAAACGAGGTCCAGCCCCTCGCGCCTCGCTGCCACGCGCACACCGCCCGCCTCTTCCGGCGGCAGGTCCGGGATGATGACCCCATCGACCCCCGCGGCCAGGGCGTCCCGCGCGAACCGCGCCTCCCCGTATTTCGCTACGGGATTGTAATAGGTCATCAACAGCAACGGGATCTGACTCTGCTGCCGGATCCGCCGCACACAGGCCAGGACGCCGCGCAGCGTGGTCCCTTCCCACAGCGACCGCTCTGAAGCCCGCTGAATGACGGGCCCGTCGGCAAGCGGGTCGGAGAAAGGGACCCCCAGCTCAATCAAATCCGCCCCTCCCCGTTCCAGCGCCCGGACGAATGAGACCGTGGCGTCCATGCGGGGATCGCCGGCCATCAGGTAGGGAATAAAGGCCTTCCTCCCCTCCTTCCTCAGTCGGTGGAATGCTGCGTCGATGCGATTCATGGAAAAATTGGTGAGTGGTTAATTGGTGATTGGTAGGGCAGGCCTCTGTGCCTGCCCATCGTCGGCGGCCACAGAGGGCCGCCCTACGTCAGGCTTACTACTCACCCCTCACCTCTCACCCCTTATTTTCGCCACCTGCTCGACATCCTTATCCCCTCTGCCGGAGAGGTTGATGATCAGGGTCTGCTTCTTCTTCATGGCCGGCGCCAGCTTGCAGGCGTGGGCCACTGCGTGGGCGCTCTCCAGGGCCGGGATAATCCCCTCGAGGCGGGCCAGCATCTCGAACGCTTCCAGGGCCTCCCGGTCCGTCACCGAGGTATAGGTGACACGCCCCTCGTCATGATAGAAGCTGTGTTCGGGCCCCACGCTCGGATAGTCCAGCCCCGCGGAGACGGAATGGGTCGGGCAGATCTGGCCGTCCCGGTTCTGGAGGAGATAGCTTCGCGTGCCGTGCAGAACCCCCACAGTCCCTCCGGCGAAACGGGCGGCATGTTTTCCCGTACGCAATCCCATCCCTCCGGCCTCCACCCCGACCATCCGGACCTCAGGATCCTCTAGGAAGGAGAAGAAGAGGCCCAGGGCATTGCTCCCTCCCCCTACGCAGGCCACGAGGAGGTCGGGAAGCTTCCCCTCGATCTTCAAAATCTGTTCTCGGGCCTCCCGGCCGATCACGGCCTGGAAGTCCCGGACAATCATCGGGTAGGGGTGGGCCCCCAGGACGGAGCCGAGGATGTAGTGGGTGGTCCGGACGTTCGTCGTCCAGTCCCGCATCGCTTCGTTGATCGCGTCCTTCAGGGTCCGGCTCCCCCCCTCCACGGGGCGTACCTCGGCTCCCAGCAGGCGCATGCGGAAGACGTTCAGCGCCTGGCGCTCCATGTCCTCCGTGCCCATGTAGATGACGCACTCCAGGGCGAAGGCGGCGGCCACCGTGGCTGTCGCCACGCCGTGCTGCCCCGCCCCGGTTTCGGCAATCACGCGCCGCTTCCCCATCCGGAGGGTCAAGAGCCCCTGGCCCAGGCAGTTGTTGATCTTGTGGGCGCCCGTGTGACAGAGATCCTCCCGCTTGAGGTAGATCTTGGCCCCTCCCAGGGCCTCTGTGAGACGACGGGCGAAGTAGAGAGGCGTCGGACGCCCCGCATACTCCCTGAGATAATGGTCAAGCTCCGCCCGGAAGGCCGTGTCGCGGCGGGCGGCGAGGTACTCCCTCTCCAGCTCCCCGAGGGCCGGCATCAGGGTTTCGGGGACGAACTTCCCCCCGTAAGGACCGAAGTGTCCGTGCCGGTCAGGTAGTCTACGCTTCATCGTATCCCTTTCGCATTCCGGATGAACCGCTCCACTTTCCCGGGGTCCTTTCTCCCCAACGATGCCTCCACGCCGCTCGAAACATCAACGGCGTACGGGCGAACCGTCCGGACCGCCTCCCCCACGTTCTCGGGCGTCAACCCGCCGGCCAGGATCAGGGGACCGCATCCTTTTGCCTCTTCGCACAAGGTCCAGTCGAATGCCGCTCCCGTCCCGCCGGCCGTCTCTTCCCGATAGGTATCGAGGAGGAACGCCTCCACCCTCCCCGCATACCGCTCCATCTCCATGAGGCTTTCCCGGCCCCGCACACGGATGGTCTTGATGACCGGGCGCCCCAAATCCGTCCAGGTCGCGGGCTCCCGGCCGTGGAGCTGAACGCGGTCCACCCCCGCCTCGGACGCCGCCGCGCGAAGGACCTCTTCCGTCTCGTCCCCGAAGACGCCGACGGTCACGACATACGGAGGAAGGCGGCTGATCATCTCACGCACCTGAGACGGCTTCATGCGGCGAGGGCTCTCCGGGTGGAAGATGAACCCCAGGGCGTCCGCCCCGGCTTCCGCGGCATACAGGGCATCCTCCAGGTTCGTGACCCCGCAGATTTTTACGCGCACCATCATCGACTCTCAACTCTCAACTTTCAACTCTCAACTGATCTTCCCAACAGTTCCCGCACTTTCGCCCCCACGTCGGGGCTCCGCATGAAGGTCTCCCCCACCAGGATGGCATGGACGCCCGCCTGCTGGAGGCGCTCGACATCCTGGCGCGTGGAGATGCCGCTCTCGCTGACCACCAACCGGCCCGGAGGAATCGCCGGACGGAGGTCGAAGGTCGTCTCCAGCCGCACCTCGAAGGATTCCAGGTCGCGGTTATTGATTCCGAGGATCTCCACCGGCGTTTGAAGGGCCGCCTCCAGCTCACGGGCTGTGTGGACCTCCAGGAGCGTATCGAGACCGATCTCTTTGGCCACGCCGAAACAATCCTCAATCTGGCTGCGGGACAGGATGCCGGCGATCAGGAGGATGGCGTCCGCGCCGCATGCCCTGGCCTCATAGATCTGATACGCATCCAGCGTGAAGTCCTTCCGGATCAGGGGAAGGCCTACCGCGCGCCTGACGGCCTCCAGGTCCTCCAGGCTCCCTTGAAAAAACGGGGCATCGGTCAGAACGGAAAGGGCTGAGGCCCCGTTCTTTTCGTAGATGCGGGCCAGCGCAGCCGGTTGGTAGTCGCTCCGGAGGAGCCCCCTGGAGGGAGAAGCCTTCTTGATCTCGGCGATGAGACGGATCCCGTCCCCTTGAGCCAGCGCCTTGTGGAACCCCCGCGTGGGATCCAGGTCCCGGATGCGCGAACGCAACTCCGGCAAGGGGACGCGGCTTTTCCGATCCCGGATTTCTTCCCTTTTCTTCTCGACAATTTCCCTTAGAAACCCTTCCATCCTCAATCGTCCAAAGGCTTGCCGAAAAAGTTCCCTCTCCCCTGGCGGGAGAGGGCTAGGGTGAGGGGGAGTGATGTGAATTGCCAATTCTATTCACCCTCACCCCGCCCCTCTCCCATCGAGGGAGAGGGAGAGAGTCTTCGTAAGGCGGGGTACCGACCCCGCCAAGGGCAGGCACAGTGGCCTGCCCTACATACAAACTAACGTATTAACCAGTCACTTTCCCCAACT
>JACRHK010000251.1 GCA_016217625.1 Nitrospirota bacterium | reverse complement strand
GCTCTCCGGCGCCGTCTCTCCTTTCTCCGTGGTGTACAGGAACAGCAGGTCGATATCCGAGCTGAAGTTCAACTCCTCCCCGCCCAGCTTCCCCATGGCCAAGACAGTGAACCGGCAGGGTTGCGGTCTTCCCTCCGTGTCCGGATACAGGGGCGGTCCGTGTTGGCGGACAAGGGCGTCCCAAGCCAGGCGGCAGGCCGCATCCAGGGCGACATCGGCCAGGAACGCGATCTCCTGCGTGATCTCCGAGAGCGTGGCCAGCCCCAGGACGTCTCGGAGCGCGATCCGGATGAGCGCCCGGTGGCGAAAATGGCGAAGGGGAGCGAACGCCGCCTCGAAGCCGGACTTCCCGGCCGAAGGGGATGTTGCCTCCTGGGCGGCCGTGAGCTCCTGCGCGAGCGCCTCTTTCGTGAGAGGCCGGTTAAGGATGGATGGAGTGAGCCACGCCAGGGTCTCCTCCGGGTAGGCGGAGGCGTAGGTGGAGAGCGATTGGCTGCTCCCGAAGAGCGCGAGGTAGATCTTCAGGCGCGGGGGGTCGTTCAGGAGCGCGGCGAGCGCGGGAGGGTCGCTGAGCGCCGCGGCGAAGCGCTCCAGGTGGTTCAAGGCCATGTCAGCGTCGGCGGTTTCGCAGAGGGAGGAGAGGAGGGGGTCGGCCTGGTCGTCACGGAGCCCGCCGGGATATTGGGCATGGACGGCGAGGAGGTTCCGCGCCGCCTTCGCAGGGTCCCGGAAGCCGCAGGACGCAAGGGCCTCACGGAGGGCGGCGAGGTCGGCCTGCTTCAGCGCGTCGGCAAGACGTCCCATCTTGCCTCATCTTAATCAATCGCAAAGGGAATTTCCACTTCTCCGAGAAAAGTGGCGCTGGTCCCTAACGGGAAGCAAGGAGGCGGCGGGAGAGCTGGTCCGGCAGGTCGGTTCGGTTCCGGGGCGTGACTTCGAGAATCTCGACATCGGGCCGGGTCCGGATGCGCTGGATGAACGGGGGGCCCTTGAGGGCGATGGTGGCGAGAAACGGGTTGGGCCCGTCGAGGAGCGCCAGGACCCGCCGTTGAAACGCCTCTGAGAAGCACTCCATCTTGCCGATTTCGTCGATGATGATGATCGTCTCCGGCGTCGGGGGTTGCAGAGCCGGCAGGGCCAGGGCTTCGAAGCCGGCGACATCCACGCCGTAGCGGCCGACACGGTGCGGTCCTTTGAACGAGACATGGGCGAGGACGCCCGTCTTTTCATCCAGCGTCTGGATGCGGAACCCCACGCGCTCCCCTTGCTCCCGGATCTCTTCAGTGTAAAACCCCACGGCGGGACGCTCAAGCCGGTCGAAGCAGGCCCGGATCACGGTCGTCTTTCCGCACCCCGGCCTTCCGGTCAGGAGGATCTTGGGACGGCGTGTGGTCATGTGCGTATTGTAGCAACAATAAGGAGGGCAAGGAACCCCTGCGGACTCTACCCCACCCGACCTCCCTGCCCCCGCCTGCCGGCGGGCAGGTGCGGCAGGCAGGCCCTTACAAAGGGGAGGTGCCTGTACCGAGCTTAGTGGGAAGCGAAGCGGGCGAGGGTTTTGGAGACGGCGGCCGTGTCGCGGGCGATGTGGCGGGCAGTGAGGAAACAAAGCCCGCCGGCCAGGAGGAGGAAGGCAGGGGCGAGGAGCAGGGCCGTCCGGAGGTCTGTCTGATCGGAGAGCATGCCGATCAGCGTCGGCGAGAGGGCATCGCCCAGGGCATGGATGACAAAGATGTTAAGGGCGAAGGCCGTGGCGCGGAGACGTGGGAGCGTCACGCCGACAATCACGGCGTTGAGCGGGCTGGTGTTGAGGAAGATCAGGACTTCTGCCACGAATATTGCCGGCCAGTAGAGGGTGGGGTCTTGAGCGTAGAGCGCGAGGAGGACGAAGGGGATGCCACCCAGCAGTCCCGCGCCGGCGACCAATGGATAGGCCCTTGGCGTCCGGCGCAGGAGGCGGTCGCCCAGCCAGCCGCCCAGGAAGGTGCCGAGGATTCCTGCGATCAGCGTCGCGGCGCTGAACCCGATGTTCGCTGCGCCCAATTCCAGCCCCTTCACCCGCACGAGGAACATGGGAACCCAGGCGGCCAGGCCGCCGAGGGCGAAGGTCATGGCAGCCATGGCCAGCGTGTTCAAGACATAGGAGCGGGTCTTCAAGATGACGAGGGTGGATCGGATGGGCAGCGGCTCACGCTGATAGGCGGCCAGGGCTTCGGCTGGCACGCCTTCCATTCCGCCGCGAGGGGGATCGGGGAGCCGGCTCACGGCGTAAGCGGCGAGCAGGCCGGGCAGACCCACGAGGAAGAAGGCCGCGCGCCAGCCGGTCCAGGGGCCGAGAAGGCCGCCCAGGAGATAGCCGAGGGCGCTTCCCGCGGGAATGGCGAGGAAGAAGAGGGCGAGGATGCGCCCCCGGCGCTCAGGCGGGTACCAGTCCGCAAGGAGCGCGGGCGCAATGCTGCCATAGCTGGCCTCGCCGATGCCGACGGTCGCGCGGGCGGCTAGGAGGTGCCAGAAGGTTTTGGCCATCCCGGAGAGGGCCGTGGCCAGGCTCCAGAGGGCGATCCCCCAGCCCAGGAGCGCGGGCCGCGGCCGGCGGTCGCCCAGCAGCCCCAGCAGCGGGGCGGCGATTAGGTAAACGATCATGAAGGCGCTCCCCAGCAGGCCGAGCTGGGTATCGGTCAACCGGAGGTCGGATTGGATGAGGGGGAAGAGGGCGAAGAGGATCTGGCGGTCGAGGTAGTTCAGGAGATTGACGGCGAACAGCATGAACAGGGCCGTGGAGGCGGTAAGCCCCGTGACGTTCACCACGTCCCTGCCCTCACGGATGTTCCTCCACCCAGACGTCTCCCTCCGCGGTCGTCTCCCGCTTCCAAATCGGGGCGATCCGCTTCAACTCGTCAATGCACCATTGGCAGGCGCGGAACGCCTCCTCCCGATGCTCCGCCCCCACGACGATGAGGACAATGTGTTCCCCGACGGCAATCGGGCCGGTGCGGTGGATGATGGCGACTTCGAGGACGCCGAAGTCGCGGAGGGCCCGCTCGCGGATCTCCCGCAGTTTCTTCTCAGCCATTCCCGGGTAGTGCTCGAACGTGAGGGCGCGGATCGCTTTTCCCCGGGAGACATCGCGGGCCGTGCCGAGGAACGTGACGACCCCGCCGATTTTGGATGAGGCGTTCCGGACGCGCGCGACCTCGGTCTCCACGGAGAACACCTCGGCCTGGATCCGGACGAAATCATCGTCCGCTCCGCCGGAGAAAGGGGGAAGCAGGGCGACCTCGTCGCCGTCGCAAACCAGCGTCCCCTCCCCGGCGAACTCCTGATTCACGGAGACCAGGAGGCGACGGCTTGCTAGCAGGGATCGCAGAGCGGGCGTCTGCTCTGCCACGACGAATAGCAGTTCTCTGACGGGGATTGGCGCGGAGAG
>JACRHK010000250.1 GCA_016217625.1 Nitrospirota bacterium | reverse complement strand
TACTTTGGGTTGTTCAGCACGACGATGGCCTTTGCCAGGCTCACCATCCCGTAGAAGATGATGAGCGGCCGGGTGAGCAGGCTCACCTGGGGGGCCGTGGTGAAATACTCCTTCCCCTGCTTGATGCAATAGCTGAAGTAAGAGGCGTTCCGCTCGATGTCTTCGTCCGTATAGGTCGCGTGGATCTCCTCGTAGTAGCTCCGGAGGTTCTTCCGGACCTTGTACTCGTTCTCGTCGTCGGAGAGGATGTGCCAGATCTCGCGGATCGGGTTCTCGCAGTTCACCCGCACCACATCGAGCTTCCGCTCCGTGTCGTAGCGACGGTGGTTGGCCGGAGGCGTTGTACCCTTCACGAGCGTCACCTCAGCAGTCCGCTCTGCCGGGCGTAAGCGAAGACGTCCCCGGCCCGGAGAATCGCCTCCACGGCGCCCAGCGGCTTGAGGCGGAACGTCTTGTCCCCGACGCGGAGCATGCCGGCTGTCGTGTCGATCTCGACCGGATCTCCCGTGCGGACCGTCCGACAGAGGGGCTCTGTCGACTCGAGCGGGACGAGGAAGCCTCCGTCGATCGTGTTCCGGTAGAAGATCCGGGCGTACGATTCCGCCACGACGGCCTCGACCCCGGCGATCTGGAGCGCAGCCGGGGCGTGCTCCCTAGAGGAGCCGCAGCCGAAGTTCTTCCCGGCCACGATCACGGTGTAAGGCGAGGTATGCCCTTCCTTGACGAACGGATGGTGACCGTCCGGAAGACCCGCCTGCGCCTCCGGGACGCCGGAGAGGGCGTACTGTCCGTATCGCATCCGTTCTTCCGGATCGCCGAGGGAGTAGACCAGGTGCCGGGCGGGGATGATCTGGTCCGTGTCGATGTGGTCGCCCAGAACGTAGGCCTTTCCGCGGATGATCGGCTTCACGCGCTTTCGCTCCTAAGCCAGAAATTCCCGCGGGTCGGTGATCCGGCCCGCGACGGCGGAGGCCGCCACCGTAAGGGGAGAGGCAAGGTAGACCGCCGACTGCCTGGATCCCATCCGCCCGGGGAAGTTCCGGTTCGTCGTGGAGATGCAGACCTCGGCGCCGTTGAGCCTGCCGAACGTATCGGCCGGCCCGCCCAGGCACGCCGCGCAGGAAGCCCCCTCTGCGATCTGCGCGCCCGCCGCCTCCAAGATCTGCCGGAGGGTCTTGCCGTCGATCCGCTCCTGATCCAACGCGCGGGCGACGGCAGTGGTGGCGGGGACCACGTACGTTCCGACCGTTACCGTCCGCCCGTTGAGAATACGAGCCGCAGCGCGGAAGTCTTCGACCTTGCCTCCCGTACAAGAGCCGATATACGCGCGATCCAGGCGAACGTCGCGGCACTCCCGCGCCAGGGCCCGGTTGTCCGGGGAATGGGGACGGGCCACGACCGGCTCCAGATCGGACAACTGATACGCCCGTTCGGAGTGATAGCGCGAGTCGGCATCCCCGGTCACCACCTCGAACGGCTTCTCCGTGCGGCGGCTGATATAGTCGAGCGTCGCCTTGTCCGGGGCGATGACCCCGTTCTTCCCGCCGGCCTCTATCACCATGTTGCAGAGGGTCATCCGTTCTTCGATGGGGAGGGCGTAGACCCCCTCGCCGGCAAACTCCATCGCCCGGTAGCTCGCCCCGTCCACGCCGATGTCGCCGATGACTTGCAAAATGAGGTCCTTGGCCATGAGGTACGGCGGCAGCGGCCCCTCGAAGACAAACCGCATGGTCTCCGGCACCTTCACCCAGAGCTTCCCGATCCCCAGGATGAGGGCCGCGTCCGTGTTGCCGATCCCCGTGGCGAATCCGCCGAACGCGCCGGCCGTGCATGTGTGAGAGTCCGTGCCGAAGAGGACCTCCCCGGGACGGGTGAACCCCTCCTCGGCGAGGGCCACGTGGCAGACCCCCTTGTACCGATTCGGTCCCGCGTCGTAGAAGTGGGGGATCCCCTGCTCCAGCGCGAACGCGCGGAGCACGTCGAGGTTGCGGCGGGCATGGGGATCGGCCGTGAAGATATAATGGTCGGGGGTGATGACCACCCGGTCCTTGTCCCAGACCCGCGCCCGCTCGCCGAACTGCCGCTTGAAGACCCCGATGGTCCCCGGACCGCAAACGTCATGCGTCATCAACACGTCTACATCCACCCAAAGGATCTCCCCCGGCTCGACGCGGTCCCGCCCAGCATGCCGCGCCAGGATCTTTTCGGTGATCGTCAACCCCATACACGCCTCCTGACTCCTGGCTCCCTGCCCCGCTCCGAGCGGGCCTGACTCCTGACTTTTCTCACCCTACACCCCTCCTCCGGTCGCCTGCTCGGCTTGCCGCCGGCGATGGGCGAGCTTGTTCAGGGCGTTTAAGTACGCCTTGGCGCTGGCCGTGATGATGTCGGTGTCGGCCCCCTGCCCCAGGACCGTCTTGTCCCCCTCTTTGATCCGGACCGTCACCTCGCCCTGGGCGTCCGAGCCGCCGCTGATCGCCTTGACCGCGTAGGTCACGAGCTGGCTCCGGGTCCCGGTAATGGCCGTAATCGTCCGATACGTAGCATCCACGGGGCCGTCCCCCGTCCGCGTCTCGCGGACGGGCTTGCCGTCCACCAGCAGCTCGACCGTGGCGATTGGCGTCTTGTCCGTCCCGCTCTCCACGTGGAGATAATGCAGCACATACGTATCGGGGATCCGGTAGACCTCCTCGCTCACGATGACCTCCAGGTCCTCGTCGAAGATCTCCTTTTTCTGGTCGGCGAGCCGCTTGAAGCGCCGGAACGCCTTGTTGAGATCCTCGTCGGCAAGCTCATACCCGAGTTCGAGGAGTCGTTCCCGGAAGGCGTGCCGGCCCGAGTGCTTCCCCATGACCAACTTGCTCTTGAGGAGGCCGATGGAGGCCGGCGTCATAATCTCGTACGTGATCCGCTCCTTGAGCAGGCCGTCCTGGTGGATCCCCGACTCGTGGGCGAAGGCGTTATCCCCCACGACGGCCTTGTTGGGCTGGACCACCATCCCGGTGATGCCGGAGACCATCCGGCTGGTCTTGTAGATCTCCTCGGTCGCGATCCGGGTGTCGGCCTGGAAGAAGTCCCTGCGGGTCCGGAGCGTCATCACGATCTCCTCCAGCGAGGCGTTGCCGGCTCGCTCGCCGATCCCGTTGATGGTGCACTCCACCTGGCCGGCTCCGTTTCGGATCGCCGCCAGGGAATTGGCGACCGCCAGCCCCAGGTCGTTGTGGCAGTGGACGGACAGGACGATCCGGTCCGAGGCCGGCACCTGCTCACGGATCCCCCGGATGAGCGCGCCGAACTCTTCCGGAATGGCGTAGCCGACGGTGTCCGGGATGTTCACCGTCGTGGCCCCCGCCTGGATGACCGCCTCGATGACCCGGTAGAGGAACTCCGGGTCGGAGCGGCTCGCATCCATGGGCGAGAACTCCACGTCCTCGACGTACCCTTTCGCCCGACGGACCATGGCGACCGCCCGCTCCAGCGCCTGCTCCCTGGTCATCCGGAATTGGTGGCGGAGGTGGATCTCCGACGTCGACAGGAACGTATGGATCCGGGGGCGATGGGCGGTCTTCAGCGCCTCCCAGGCGGAGTCAATGTCCTCCGGTTTGGCGCGGGCGAGGCTGCAGATGACGGGTCCCTTGACTTCCCTGCCGATCCGCTGGACGGCCACGAAGTCCCCGGGGGAGCTGAAGGCGAACCCCGCCTCGATGATGTCCACGCCCAGGCGGGCCAGTTGCCGCGCGATGAGGAACTTCTCCTCCACGTTCATACTGGCTCCCGGGCACTGCTCCCCGTCCCGGAGCGTCGTATCGAAGATGAGAATGGTGCGCATCTGATAAATCAAATCCTAAATCCGAATATCGAAATCCGAAACAGATCATATGTGAAAGCGCTGTGTTTAGGATTTCGGATTTTGTGTTTTGGATTTCCCCTGCCTAGGGTGTGCGCTTACTCACGACGACATCCCGATCCACGATCTCTTCTTCCTCCTGGGGATTCCCTTCGATCTCCCGGTTCTTCACCCCCGCCAGGGCCAACGTCCGCCTGATGGCCTGACCGAAAAAGTGCTCCACCACGCCGGAGAGGGCGTACAGGACAAAGATCAGGAACACCATCGCCTGGGGCTGGGCCACGATGGCGATCAGGATCAGGACCGCCCCCACAAGCACCCGGAACGGCTTCCGCTCCTGGAGGTTGAAGTCCTTGAAGCTCCGGTAGCGGATCGTGCTCACCATCAAGAAGGCCATCAGGTAGGTGATCAAGAGGATCACCAGCGGACGGATCTCCCGACCCATCCCCAGAAAATGCTGGTCGAGGATGACCGTCGTGGCAATCACGCTGGCCGCCGCCGGGATCGGCAGCCCGATGAAGTGCTTGCTCTCCACCGTCCCCACCTGGACGTTGAAGCGGGCCAGGCGGAGCGCGCCGAAGACGACCAGGAGGAAGGCGGCCACCCAGCCCAGCCACCCGTAGCTGTTGAGGGCCCAGGAGTAGATGAGCAGGGCCGGCGCCATCCCGAAGGAGACCAGATCCGCCAGGGAGTCGTACTCGATGCCGAAGCGGCTCGTGCTCTTGGTCATCCGGGCCACCTTCCCGTCGAGGCCGTCGAAGACCACGGCGATGAGGATGGCGACCGCCGCGTAGATGTACTCTCCCCCCAGCGAGGCGATGACGGAATAAAATCCGCTGAACATGTTCCCCGTGGTCAAGAGATTCGGGATCAGATAAATCCCCCGCTTGATGCCTTGACGCTTTACCGACATGGTAGCACCCCCAGAATAGTTTCCCCCGCCCGGACCTTCTGCCGGAGCGTGACCCGGACCTCCACCCCCTTGGGGAGATAGACATCCACGCGGGAGCCGAACCGGATGAGGCCGCAGCGCTGGCCCCGCTCTACCCGGTCTCCCTCCCCGATCCAGCAGGCGATCCGCCGCGCAATGAATCCCGCAATTTGAATAAAGACGACCCGCCTCCCCCGCTCGTCCTCCAGCAGGATGGCGTTCTGTTCGTTCTCCAGCGAAGCCTTCTCCCGGTTGGCCGAGAAGAACTTGCCGGGGTGGTGGCGGATGCCCACGATCCGGCCCGTCGCGGGCACCCGGTTCACATGGACATTGAAGACGTTCATGAAGATGGCGATCTTCACGCCGCCCTCGTGGAAGAACCGCCTCTCGACCTCCTCCCGGATCTCGATGACCGTGCCGTCGGCCGGGGAGACGACAACCCCCTCCCCTTCGGGAGCATGACGTTCCGGGTTCCGGAAAAACCACGCGACGAAGAGGGTCCCCGCCGTCGGCACGAGCGCCGGTCCCCAGCCGCCCATCAGAAAGGCTGCGGCCGACAGCCCGAGGCCGGCCAGCACGAAGGGCACGCCCTCCCGGGCAATCGGAGCGTGGAGGCTTCGGGTCGCAGTCCCTCCTGCTGTCATGGCCCGAGGTGTCGCCTCAGTTCTTCTTCCGATCCACGAGCCGCTGCTCCTTGAGCCACGGCATCATCGCGCGGAGCCGGGCGCCGACCTCTTCCAGCGGGTGGCTCGCCCACTCGCGCGCCAGAGCGTTGAAGACCGGACGGTTGGCCCGGTTCTCCAGGACCCACTCTTTGGCAAACTGGCCGCTCTGGATCTGGCGGAGGATCCGCCGCATCTCCCGCTTCGTCTCTTCCGTGATGATTCGGGGCCCGCGCGTGAGGTCGCCGTACTCGGCCGTGTTGCTGATGGAGTACCGCATATTGGCGATACCCCCTTCATAGATGAGGTCGACGATGAGTTTTAACTCGTGCAGGCACTCGAAGTACGCCATCTCCGGCGCGTACCCCGCCTCCACCAGGGTCTCGTACCCCGCGCGGTTGAGCGCGGTCGCCCCGCCGCAAAGGACCGTCTGTTCGCCGAAGAGGTCGGTCTCCGTCTCCTCCCGAAAGGTGGTCTCGATGATGCCGGCCCGCCCCCCGCCGATGGCCCGGCCGTAGGCCAGCGCCACGGGCTTGGTATTGCCCGAGGGGTCCTGATGGACGGCCAGGAGCATGGGGACGCCGTTCCCCTTCGTGTATTCGGATCGGACGAGGTGCCCGGGCCCCTTGGGCGCGATCATGAAGACATTCGTGTCGGGCCTGGGGACGATCTGGCCGTAGTGGATGTTGAACCCGTGGGCGAAAGCCAGAGAAGCCCCCTGGCGCAGGTTGGGCGCGATCTCCTCATGATAGAGGTCCCGCTGCAGCTCATCCGGCACCAGGATCATCAGCACGTCGGCCAGGCCCGCCGCCTCGGAAACCGGAAGCACCCGGTGGCCCGCCGCCTCGGCCTTCGCCCAAGAATTCCCCCCCTTCCGGAGACCCACCACGACGTCCATCCCGCTGTCCTTGAGGTTCCCCGCGTGGGCGTGCCCCTGGCTGCCGTATCCCACCACGGCGATCCGCTTCCCCTTCAGCTTCCCGAGATCCGCGTCCTTATCATAATAGATGCTCAACATGCCATCCCTCACCATTTTGCTATTTGCTATTTGCCTTTTGCCATGTACATTTTGCATTTTGCAATTTGCATTTTACAATTTGCAATGTAAGTGCTCACTCCCTCGCAATCGCGACCTTGCCCGTCCGGACGAGATCCTTGATGCCGTACGGCTTCAGCAGCTCGATGATCGCCGCGATCTTCTTCTCATCGCCCGTCACCTGGAGAGTAGAGGTCTTGGGGCTGGAGTCGACGATGCGGGCCCGGAAGATCTCCGCCGTCCGGAGGACCTCGGCGCGCCCCTCGGGCGGAGGGGCCACCTTGATGAGGGCCGTCTCCCTCTCCACGAATTCCTTCTCGGTCAAATCCACGACCTTGATCACGTCGATGAGCTTGTTGAGTTGTTTCGTGATCTGCTCAAGGACCTGGTCGTCCCCGTTCGTGACGATGGTCATCTGCGAAACTTCGGGGTCCAGCGTGGGGCCCACCGCCACGGTCTCGATGTTGTACCCGCGGCCGCTGAAGAGCCCCGCCACCCGGGACAGCACACCGAACTTGTTTTCGACAATGATCGAGATGATGTGCCGCAATGAGATGCCTCGCTAACGCTCGGAATACATGCTCCCTCAAACGAGCGCGCCCCTTGTCGGTCGCATTTAGCCGACCGCCCGCAACCCCCGCTCGGAAGACTTCTTCTCCTGACCGAAGATCATCTCGTGGTTGCCCTTCCCGGCCGGGACCATGGGGAAGACGTTCTCATACCGATCCACCACACAGTCGATGAGCACCGGGCGGGAGATTCGAAAGGCCTCCTTCAGCACCGGCTCCACCTCCGAGGGTTTCTCGGCCCGGAGGCCCACGGCGCCGTATGCCTCGGCCAGCCGAACGAAATCCGGCTGGCCGGTCATGTCGCTGCTCGAGTAGCGCCCCCCGAAGAAGAGCTCCTGCCACTGGCGGACCATCCCCAGGAAGCGGTTGTTGAGAATCGCCACTTTCACGGGGAGCCGCTGGATCACGGCCGTGGCCAGCTCCTGGATGTTCATCTCCAGGCTGGCGTCGCCGGCGATGTCGATCACCAGCCGGTCCGGGAAAGCCATCTGCGCGCCGATGGCGGCGGGAAATCCGTACCCCATTGTCCCCAGGCCGCCGGAGTTCAGGAAGGTGCGGGGCCTGTTGAACTTGAAGAACTGGGCCGTCCACATCTGGCACTGCCCCACCTCGGTCGTGATGATGGCGTCCCCGCCGGTCAGATCGTAGATCTTCTCGATGACGTACTGAGGCTTGATCACCTCGTCGCTCCATTCGTACGCCGGCGGGTGCTCGGCCTGCCACTCGGCCACCTGTCGGAGCCAGGCCTTGCGGATCGCCTCCCAGGGCTCCTTGAGCTCCCGGAGCATGGTGTTCAGATCCCGGAGCACGTGCTTGACGTCCCCCACGATGGGGACATCCACGTGAACGTTCTTCTTGATGGAGGTAGGGTCAATATCCACATGGATGATCTTTGCCTCGGGGCAGAACTCCTCCACCTTTCCCGTCACCCGGTCGTCGAAGCGGGCGCCGATAGCGATCACCAGGTCGGAGCGATAGACGGCCATGTTGGCCTGATAGGTGCCGTGCATCCCCAGCATCCCCAGGAAGAGGGGATGCGTGCCGGGGAACCCTCCCAGCCCCATCAGGGTGAGCGTCACGGGGATCTGCGTGATCTCGGCCAGATCCCGGAGCTCCTCCGCCGCCCCGGAGAGAAGGACGCCGCCGCCCGCGTAGATGACCGGCTTCTTGGCCTTGGCGATGGCCTGGGCCGCCTGTTTGATCTGCCACTTGTTGCCCGCATACTTCGGGTTGTAACTCCGGAGCTTCGCCTCCTCCGGATAGCGGAACTCCGCCTTGTCGAGGAACACGTCCTTGGGGATGTCCACCAGGACCGGCCCCGGGCGCCCCGTCGAGGCGATGTAGAAGGCTTCCTTGATCGCCCCGGCCAGGTCCGCCACGTCTTTGACGAGGTAGCTGTGCTTGGTGCAAGGCCGCGTGATCCCCACGATGTCCGCCTCCTGGAAGGCGTCGTTGCCGATCATCTTCGTGGGGACCTGCCCCGTAAAGACCACCAGCGGGATCGAGTCCATATAAGCCGTGGCGATCCCCGTAACCGTGTTCGTCGCGCCGGGGCCCGAGGTCACCAGCACCACGCCGGGGCGCCCCGTGGCCCGGGCATACCCGTCCGCCATGTGCGTGGCCCCTTGCTCATGGCGGCTGAGGACGACCTTGATCTCCTTCTCGTCATAGAGGACGTCGAAGACTTTTAAGACGACCCCTCCGGGGTAGCCGAAGACCACCTTCACCCCCTCGCGACGAAGCGCCTCGAGGAAAATCTCTGCGCCGGAGATTTTCATCTGTTCTGTCCCTGAATGATTCGGGTAATTTTCATTAATCTATCACAGATAGCCCCATGCGTCAAACGATTGATCATACTAAAGGGGAGGTCAATTACCCGCTCCCCTTCAGTCTGGTTTCTTGGCCCCGCGGCGGGGATGCTTTCAGCGGACAAGCTGTCCCTGGCGATACTCCCGGATGATCTCCGCCATGCGGTCCTTCTTCAACAGCTTCTGTTTCTGGACCCGCTTACGCTCGAACTCCTCCGCCACCGTAAGAAACCGTCTCTCATCTAAAGCCTTCAGCGATTCCTCCAATCGCCGGTGTTCCTGGTACAGTTTCTTGTACTCCTCGTGTTCCCGCAAAAAGTAATCCGTCAACTCCTGCTCCTTGAGTTCCGCCATACGCCCCCCTCCTCGTGTTGGAGAAGCTCAGGATACCCCTTTACCCCGTTAGAAGTTCTCTCATCCGGGATTTTAAATTTGCCAATTGCTTTCTCGCCCCTGGTTTGTAAACTTCTAACGGGGTTTACCCCACCGATCAGGACACAGCCACTGTAACACATTCCCCCGGCGAAGACAAGCGAAATTCAGGCGCATCACCCCTCATCCCCGCTCCATCACCCAGCCGTCCTCCCTGGGGGAGCGGTAATACCCCTTCCTGACGATAATCGGTCGAAAACCGAAGCGCTCATAAAGCTTGTGGGCGGCGGCATTCGATGCCCGCACCTCCAGGAGCGCCCGGGAGGCTCCAGCTTTTGCCCCCTCTTGGAGGATCGCCTCCAGGAGCCGGCTCCCCAGCCCCCGACGGCGGTAGGCCGGATGGACGGCGAAATCAAGGAGGTGCAGCTCTTCGAAGAGGATCCAATAGCAGGCATATCCCAGGATCCGTCGTTTCCCGTCCCGATCGAAGAAGCAGAGCGCTCGTTGGCGCGCAAACGCGGGGCCGCGAAGCTCGGCCTCAAACATCTCCCGCGTCCACGGAGAGGGAAAGGAGGCTTCCTCGATCCGGAGGACCTGCTCCAGATCCTCCGGGAGCATCGGCTCAATCACCGCCTCCACGGCGAGGGCATCAACCCGATCAGCTTGGTCCCCCCTCACCGCTTGCTCATCAGGCGTTTTTCCCACTGCACTTCCGCTTCCGCGCGTCGCAGATACCGCGGCCTCAAGGCTTCCGGTTGCACCCCTCCCCCCCGGGCAAGGAGAGCCAGGCCCAGGATCCCCACCTGAGCGGCGGAAGGGTAACGGGCGGCGGAATGGGCGAACTCCGCATGCGGCAGCATCTGGCGAAGCAACGGCCCGTAGCGTTCCGCCCCCTCCCCCAGGAAGGTGACGGGTCCCCGGATCGAGGCAGCCAAGTCCCTGGGGGTGATGACCCGTTCCCCCAGCAGGGTGTCCAGCTTCCCGTCCGGATTGTAGCGGTAGATTGCCGCATAGACCTCACCCTGTTTGGCATCCAGGATGGGACACAAGAACCCGGTTGCTTGGGGGAGGCTCCAGGCGAGGGCCTCCAGCGTCGGGATCGGGGCGATGGGGATTTCCAGGGCGAAGGCAAGCCCCTGGGCCGTGGCCATCCCGACACGGAGCCCCGTAAAAGAGCCAGGTCCGACAGAGACGGCCAAGCCGTCCAGCTTCTCCAGGGGGACAACGGCTGCCCGGCAGACCTCTTCCACCCCTTCCAGGAGGCGGAGAGACGGGGGCTCGCCCGGAGGGTAGGCCCGCTCCGCCAGCACTCCCCCTTCGTTCACCAGGGCGACGCCGATTTGACTCGTCGCCGTCTCTAAAGCCAGGATGTACATAGACTTTGGACCTTGGACTTTGGACCTTGGACTTTGGACTATGTTTTCATCATACCCCAATGGTCCAAACAAAAAAAGGCCCCCCGACGGTCATCGGGGGGCCTCTCCCTTCGATCAAGGGGTTAGGGCTTGATGTAAACGTACCCCTTTTCCTGGTATTCGCCGACAGCGGTCACCCCGCCCTGGTCGAGACGCACGGCCCCATCGGAAAACTGCTTGAGCTCAAGTTTCTTCGCCTTCAGGGTGTTGCCGCAGACTCCGAGCTTCATCCCCGACGTCATGAGCATATCCACGCGCTTCCTCACCTCGATGTCCATGCTCTTCTCGACGAAGGGGATCACCCCGTCCCCATGGACGACCAGCACAAAGTCTTCGATGTTCTTCCACCCACCCAAACCGTTGGCGTGGTTCTGGATGTTGTCGAGGACGGCCTTTGCCTTCTTCACGTGATCCCCGCTGTCGGACCCGTTGAAGTGATAGACGATCTTGTGCTTCTTCGGACTGCCGGAGAGGTGGCTCGCCTCGGCCGCCACAGCCCCGAACGCGAAAAACGCCCCGAAAATCAGCGCGACAATCACCGTCGGAATTCCCTCGCGTCTTGCCATCATTTCCCTCCTTGGACGGAGAACCGTCCGGCTTGGAGTTTGTGGTTGCCTTTTGCGTACGCGTCAGATCCGGATGTACGCATACCCTAGTTGCTGGAGCCGTGCAATTTCCGCCACGCCGGAAGGGACGAGATCGCCCGGTTTGCAATCGTACAGATCCCGCTCCCAATCGATCTTCCGCTGGTTGACCGTGTTGTGGCAGATCCGGAAGAGTACGCCTCTGGCCTTGAGCTCTTCGATCAAGCGCAGGACCTCCGGCTGGCTCTTGCCTTTGTTCACTATGTCCAGCGACGGACCGTGGAGGACGGCCACGATCCGCGCCCGTTCCGGGCCCGCGCTCTCCAAGTGGTTGCTGATGTTCATCAGGCCTGCCTTCCAGACGCGGAGATCCCCCTGGTTGAAGTGGTAGACGACCTTCTGTTGCGCGGGCGTCTCCTGCGCGGAGAACAGGAATGCCCCGGCAACCAGCGCGAGGGCCGCCCCGACAACCCCGCCCCAGAGGGGGCCGCGGTTTAAGCGGCGGAAAGCTTGGCCTATCGCGTACCATCGCCCCGCGCCGACCGGATCACGCAAGGCAGCCAGGATTCGGCGCCGCCCGGCCTTCGGCAGGCGACAGGGTTTCACCTGTTCCCGCAGATGCTCCTGGAAACGGATTTCAAAGTCCGCCCGCGTCGCGCACTCCGCACAACGATCCAGATGGGCCTGGACCTTCAGGGAAGTGGCCACGTCCAGCTCGTTGTCCACAAAGGCGAAGATCAAGGTCCGCACATCGCTACAGTTCATCGCTCTGCCTCCTGATTTCTGCCTCCTGACTTCTGACTCCTGACTTCCGACTCCTGACTCCCGGCTTCCAACCCCAGGACCTCCTTCTGGAGCAGGCGCCGTCCCCGGTAAATCTGGGTCATCACGGTCCCGATGGGGATGCCCAGCGCGTGGCTGATCTCCCTGTAAGAGAGCCCCTCCAGGTCGCGCAGGATGACCGGGGTCCGGTACTTTTCCGGCAAGACCTCCAGCGCGCGGCGGAGGTCGGCCAACATCAGCCGATCCAGGATGACCTTCTCGGGCGTCGCCGCCATCGCGCGTTCCCAGACCAGCGAGCTGGGGTGGATTATCTCCTCCAAGTCGTCCAGCGAGAGAAAATCGGGTTCCCGCTCGCGGACCCGGTAGCCGTCGATGAAGGTGTTCCGCAGGATCCGGAAGACCCAGGCCCTGAAGCTGGTCCCCGGCTCAAACCCTCCGAACCCCTTCAAGGCCTTCAGGAGGCTCTCCTGGAGGAGGTCCTGCGCCCGCTCGGCGTCCCTCAGGAGCCAACAGGCGGTTCGGTAGAGCGGATCGAGCAGAGGCTCAACCAGGCGTTCGAACTCCCTGCGCTGGGACGCATCGAGTTGCACGGTTACCCCCTTCATCTGCACATGTCAACGAACTCACCGGGCGAAATATTTCACTCTCTACCATACCACGGACCCCATCTCCCTCAGCAAGCCCCTTTTTCGCCCGCCGCGGCGGGTTGACACGCCGCCGGCCCATGCGGTATAGTGCCATCATTCCCGTGGAGCCGCTCATCTTCCTCAATGACAGGCTGGTGCCGCTGTCGGAAGCCAAGGTTTCCGTCATGGACCACGGCTTTCTGTACGGTGACGGCGTCTATGAGACCC
>JACRHK010000249.1 GCA_016217625.1 Nitrospirota bacterium | reverse complement strand
GGAACTTCCTGGGCGGCCACGCCATCGTCGGTGGCCACATCCCGATTGCCACGGGCGTGGGGTTCTCGGTCAAGTACCGGCAGCAACAGCGCGTTGTCTTATGCTCCTTCGGCGAGGGTGCGGTCAACGCCGGCGCGTTCCATGAATCGTTGAACCTGGCCGCGCTCTGGCGCCTTCCCGTCATCTATCTCTGCGAGAACAACCTCTACGAGATGGGGATCCATTACGAGATGACCTCGGCCGTCAAGGAGCTGACCAGACGAGCTGAGGCGTACGGCGTGGCCCACGCGATGGTGGACGGCACAGATGTGGTGGCTGTGCGCGAAGCCGTCACCATTGCGGCGCAACGGGCGCGTGAAGAGAGCCTCCCCACGTTTATCGAGGCGCGCACGTACCGCTTTGTCGGCCATTCGATGGCCGACCCGGCCCACGGGTTCTACCGGAGCAGGGAAGAGCTGGAAAAGCAGCGGGGGTTCGATCCCATCGCCCGGTTCCTTCCCGTGCTGCGTGAGGCAGGCGTAGAGGAGTCACAGTGGAGTGCCGTGGAGAGCGAGGTCCAGCGGGTTGTGGAGGAGTCCGTGGCGTTTGCCGAGGCTTCGCCTGAGCCGGCTATGGAGACGCTGTATGATGACCTGTACGCATGAGTGAGTAACGGGTAACGAGCAACGAGCAACGGGTAACAAGTGATGACCGAGATGACCTATCGAGAGGCCCTGAACCAGGCCCTCCGCGAGGAGATGGAGCGGGACGACCGCGTGTTCCTCATGGGGGAGGAAGTCGGGATCTATCAGGGGGCATACAAGGTCAGCAAGGGGCTGTTGCAGCGGTTCGGGCCGATGCGTGTCGTGGACACGCCGATCACGGAGCCTGCCTTCGTTGGCGTGGGGATCGGCGCGGCCATGGTGGGGCTCCGGCCGGTCATCGAGGTGATGACGTTCAACTTTGCTATCTTGGCGCTGGATCAGATCATCAACCACGCGGCCAAAATCCGCTTCATGTCGGGAGGGCAGGTCGCCGTTCCCCTGGTCATCCGGGGGCCGGGCGGCGGGGCGCATCAACTGGCCGCGCAGCACTCCCATTCGCTGGAGTCGCTCTTCGCCCACGTCCCGGGCTTGAAGGTCGTCATGCCTGCCACGCCGAAGGATGTGAAGGGGCTCTTCAAGGCGGCGGTCCGGGACGACAACCCGATTATCTTTATCGAGGGGGAGCTCCTCTACCCGGTGCGGGGGCAGGTGCCGGAGGAGGAGTACGTGATCCCGATCGGCAAGGGGGAGGTGAAGCGGCCGGGAAAGGACGTGACGATTATCGCTTACTCGAAGATGCTCCACCTGGTTATGGCCGTAGCGGATGATCTGTCCAAGGAGGGAATCGAGGCCGAGGTTGTGGATCCCCGGACGATCCGCCCTCTGGACATCGACCTGTTGGTCGGTTCGGTGCGGAAAACAGGCCGGTGCGTCATCGTGGAAGAGGGGTGGCGGTTCTGCGGCGTGGGCTCGGAGATCTCGGCGATCCTCTATGGCCGCTGTTTTGATGATCTCGATGCGCCGATTGAGCGGGTGACGGGCCTGGACGTGCCGATGCCTTACGCGAGAAACTTGGAGAAGTCCGTGGTGCCCAGCAAGGAACGTGTCGTGCAGGCCGTTCGGAAGACGCTGTACATGGAGTGAGCGATGGCCAGCAAAGTCGTGATGCCGCGGTTGAGCGATACGATGGAGGAGGGGGTCCTCATCCGCTGGTACAAGCAGGAGGGAGAGGCCGTCGAGGCGGGGGATTCTCTCGCGGAAGTCGAGACGGACAAGGCGGTCATGGATCTCCAGGCCTTCGCTTCCGGCGTGTTAAGGAAGATCCTCATCCAAGCGGGCGAAGCTGTGCCTGTGGGGACAGTGATAGGAGTCATCGGTGCGCCGAAGGAAGACCTGACAACGCTGCTTGAACACATGGTCTCAGTAGAAGGGGCTGCCGTGGTTGCGCGGCCGGCGGAGGACGGCGAGAAAACCGGCGGCAGAACGTTTGACGCGGAGAAGGGGGCGGCAATGGAGGCCATGGTTGAGGAGGAGGCCGCGCGGGAGCGGGGCCGCCTGAAGATCTCTCCCCTGGCCCGGCGCTTGGCCGAAGAGAAAGGAGTGGATCTGACGCTGGTCCGGGGAACGGGGCCCGGGGGACGGGTTGTCGAGCGGGACGTGGAAGCGGTTCTTGCCACGGCAGGGCCGGCACGGGTGGAGGTCTCGGCGGAGGAGTACGAGGACCAGCCACTCAGCCAGATGCGGAAGGCGATCGCCAGGAACGTGAGCCAGAGCAAGGCGCCGGTCCCGCACTTCTATGTCAGCCGTGCGATTGCGGTGGGCCGACTGCTGGACCTGAAATCCCAGCTCGAGACGGTCCCGGGCGGGCTGAAGGTGACCATCACCGATCTGCTGGTCAAGGCCGCGGCCCTGGCGCTGGGGCAATATCCCCGGCTCAATGTCTCCTACCTGGAGGCGGAAGGGAAGCCGGTGATCCGGCACTACCGCCGCATCCATATCGGCGTGGCGGTAGGTTTGGAAGACGGGCTGATCACGCCCGTCATTCGGAACTGCCAGGCAAAGGACCTCCGGGCCATTGCCGGGGAGAGTCGGGCGCTCATCGATCGGGCCCGGAAGCGGGCGCTCCTGCCCGAGGAGTACACGGGGGCGACGTTCAGCCTCTCGAACCTGGGGATGTTAGGAGTGGAATCATTCAGCGCCATCATCGTGCCGCCTCAGGCCGCAGTCCTGGCCGTGGGGGCTATCCGCGAGGTTCCCGTAGCAGAGGGGGGACAGGTGACCGTCCGGAAAGAGTTGACGGCGACGCTTTCCTGCGACCATCGGGCCGTTGATGGATTACAGGCCGGACAATGGCTGGATGTCTTTACAAAAATCCTGGAGAACCCGGCGGGACTGCTGGTGCAGTGAACCGAGAGAAGACAGGTTGAGGTGAAGGTTAAGGTTGAGGCGAAGGTAATAAATCATTATGCGGAAATATCCTGTTGTTGAAGAGCGGACCCGGCTCCGTCTGCCGGAGTGGTTCAAGGTCCATCCGGTGGAGGGGGAGGGGTATCGGCTGGTCGCGGGGCGGCTGAAGGCGTCGGCCCTTCACACGGTCTGCGAAGAGGCCCGCTGCCCCAATATCTGGGAATGCTGGAACGCCGGGACGGCGACGTTCATGATCCTGGGGGAGGTCTGTACCCGGAGCTGCGGTTTCTGCGCCGTCACGACGGGCCGTCCTGAAGCGCTGGACCGGGAGGAGCCCGCCCGCGTGGGGGAAGCAGCGGCAGCCCTCGGCCTTCGACATGTGGTCGTAACCTCTGTGAACCGGGATGAGCTGGAGGATGGGGGAGCGACAACCTTCGCTGAGACTGTCCGGCAGATCCGTCAGCGCGCGCCCGACTGCCGGGTAGAACTTCTGATCCCCGACTTCCGGGGGGCTGAGACGGCCCTCCGGACCGTGTTGGAGGCTGGGCCCGACATCTTGGGGCACAACGTGGAGACCGTGCCGCGGCTTTATCCCCGCGTCCGGCAGCAGGCGAAATATCTCCGGTCGCTCGAGGTGCTGGAACGGGCCAAGGCTCGGGGGGCGTTGACGAAGACCGGTATCATGCTCGGCCTGGGGGAAACGGAGGAGGAGATCCGCCAGGTTTTTCATGATCTTCGGGCTGTGGGGTGTGATATCCTGACCCTTGGCCAATACCTCCAGCCGACAAGGCGGCATCTCCCCGTAGAGCGGTTCTATACACCCGAGGAGTTCACGGCGCTGGGAGAGGAGGCGCGGACTTTGGGCTTCTCCCATGTGGAGTCGGGGCCGAAAGTGAGAAGTTCGTATCATGCTGAAAAAGTAGAGTCAGGAGTCAGAAGTCAGAAGTCAGGAGGGGTGGGTGACAAGTAACGAACGACTAGAAGGGGATAACGAGGCGATCCTGATTATCGCCTCGAGCGAGATCGATTCGAACCTGTATTTTGCCACCGGGTTCCTGGCTCCCGATCCGTTCATCTACCTGGAGGTCGAGGGAGAGAAGATTCTGCTGATGAGCGACCTGGAAATCGACCGCGCTCGGAAGGAGGCTCGGGTCGACACTACACTTTCGTATGCGACTTACGAGGATCGGGCCAGGCAGGAAGGGACGGAAAAGCCTCGATCGATCGACGTCGTGAACGCACTGCTCAGAGAGCGGGGGGTGACGGCGCTTCTCGTGCCGGAGAGCTTTGGGATCGGACTGGCGGATCCTCTGCGCGAAAAGGGGTATTTCATCCGCTCGAAACGGGAGCCGTTTTTTGAGGCGCGTACCGTCAAAACGGAGGAGGAGATCGGACTGATTACGGAAACGCTCCGTCACACGGAAGCGGTGATGGAGCGGGCTATTGCCATTCTCCGCGAGGCCGACGTGAGAGGGGGTGCGCTCCACTGGCAGGGGGAGGTCCTGACTTCAGAGCGCCTCAAGCAGGTAATCAACGTGGCCCTCATGGAGCGCGAGTGCGTGGCGCAGCATACCATCGTGGCCTGCGGTGTGGACGCCTGTGATCCCCACAACGAGGGGTCCGGCACCCTGCGTGCCGGCGAGGCGATCATCCTGGATGTCTTTCCCCGGTCCTCTCGGAGCCGGTATTTTGCCGACATCACTCGAACGGTGGTCAAGGGGCGCGCGAAAGACAGCCTCAAGCGCCTGTACGAGACAGTCCTGGAGGGTCAGGAGATCGCCTTCTCACGGATCCGCCACGGCGCCTCCGGACAAGCGATCCATCAAGCGATCCTCGATCACTTTCGATCTAAAGGATACGAGACCGGACTTCAGAACGGGAGGATGCAGGGATACTTCCACGGCACGGGCCACGGTCTGGGGCTGGACGTCCACGAGCCGCCGCGGATCAGCAAGATGGACGACACGCTGCATAGCGGGCATGCGGTGACCGTGGAGCCGGGGCTGTATTACCCGGACCTGGGGGCCGTCCGGATTGAAGACCTGGTCGTGGTGACAGAGACCGGCTGCCGGAACCTCACGCAGTTTCCCAAAGAGCTGGAGATCCCTTAAGCAGGACTGAACGCTTACAGGCGCTCAATCAGGTACTGCACGTTGTAGTTGAGCAGCCCGTATGCCTCGCCGGTCAGCCCCTTGCCCTGCTGAGCCTCCACCTCGTTGAGCAGGGCACCCAGGGCGTTCTGGGCGGTCTTGGGTTGCCCCCGCTGCAAGGCCGCCCTGGCGCTCTCCAGCTTGGCATCCAGGCTTTGCTCGAGTCCCTTGTTCTTAATCCACCCCAGAGAGAAGGCTTCACGTTTCAGGGAAACAAGATAGTCCAGAAAGACCAGCGGGATAAACGTGGCGGGCGGCTGTACGGGCCCGATCGTCCGCCCCACGACGCCTGGGCCGTAGGGGGTGAGGTCATCGTAGCCGGGAATGAAATCCACGGCCCATCCTTCCGGGCAAGTAGGAGCTGGCGCGTCACCTTCTGAATAATATTCGACGATCCCAGGCAGACCATACGAGGTTTGAAACGAAAATCCCGAAACAGTCTCCGAGGGTTTAATATATTTTCCTTCTGGTGCAGCCCATGCGATCGAATAGGGAGGGGTTGCATACAAGTGACTGCCGAATTTGGTAGGCTTCCCTGACCACCCCGGCCCGCCCCACCCAGGAGAATCAGCACTCACAACTATATTTGACGCCGGAAGTATAATTTCGAATTTCCAAACGGCTTGTTCGCTTTGTGGGTTGCTTGCGATCGAGTAACTGTATGAAAAAACGCTCCCAACCGGTTTTGAAATTGTCCCTGACACCGAGACGGAAATCCTATCTCCCGTCACGTAATAACAGTCTTCGTAGTATCCAGTACCAGCATAGGCAGGCGTTGGTAGAATAACTGATAGAGCAAACAGAGCGATCAGAGGTCTATTAAAGTACATACCGTCTCCCCTTACCGAAATGTCAGGTGGAAATGTCCTTCATCACGAACAGAGACACGAAGTTTCAGGTCGGTTATCACCTTTCTGAGAGAACCTATAGTTACAACGCTTCCCTCTGTTGT
>JACRHK010000247.1 GCA_016217625.1 Nitrospirota bacterium | reverse complement strand
TCGGCAAATTGGCCAATGAGCATGCGCGCCTGGGGGAGATCTACCGCGAGCTGCGGCTTTACCCCGAGGCCATCGAAGAATTGCACAAAGCGCTTCGATACCGCCCCGCGTCCGTCGACATCCTCACCAAGCTGGGGATCGTTCACCGGGATCAGGGGGCCTACGACGAGGCGGTGGCCAGCTTCACCAAAGCGAAGGAAGCCAACCCCCGCTACATCCCCGCCTGGATCCACCTGGGATTGACCTATTACATGAAAGGGCTCCCCGGTCTGGCCGTCCAGGAGTGGAAAGGCGCCCTGCAGACGGATCCCGCCTCTGAGGAAGCCCGGCGTTACCTCCGCCTCGTCAAGGATGAACCCCTCGCCCGCTGAGGTGCACGCAACAGTCCAGCCCGCCTCCTCCCCGGATGCCCCTGTGGTGTCCGTGGAGGACCTTCGCACGTATTTCGACACTCCGGAGGGGATCGTCCGGGCGGTGGATGGGGTCCGCTTCCAGGTGCCGCGGGGGAAGGTGTTCGGCCTCGTGGGCGAATCGGGCTGCGGCAAAAGCGTCACGGCGCTGTCGATCCTCCGCGTGTTGCCCCCCAACGCCCGGATCGTGTCGGGGCAGATCCTCTTTGACCACGGCGATCTCTGCCGCCTCCCCGAGGCGGCCCTCCAGCGGATCCGGGGGAACCGGATCGCCATGATCTTCCAGGAACCGCTGACCTCGTTGAATCCCGTTTTCTCCATCGGCTACCAGATCGCCGAGCCGCTCCGGATACACCAGGGCCTCGGCCGGAGGGAGGCGGTGACGCAGGTGATGGATCTGCTTCGCGCAGTGGGGATCCCCGATCCCGAGACCCGGATCCGGGAGTACCCCCACCAACTGAGCGGCGGGATGCGCCAGCGGGTCATGATCGCCATGGCCATCGCCACCCGCCCCGCGCTCCTCATCGCCGACGAGCCGACGACCGCCCTGGACGCGACGATCCAGGCGCAGATCCTGGATCTGCTGGCGGAGATCCGGGCGACGACCGGCTCGGCGCTGCTCCTCATCACTCACGACCTGGGCATCATCGCCGAGACGGCCGACGCCGTGGCGATCATGTACGCCGGCGAGATCGTCGAGCAGGCCGCCACCACCACCTTGTTCACCCACCCGGCGCACCCCTACACGCAGGGACTGCTGGCCTCGCTGCCCCGTCATGAGGGAGGTGACCGGCCCCGACGTCTCCATGCGATCCCGGGCACCGTGCCCAAGCCGATCAATCTGCCGGAGGGCTGTCGCTTCGCTCCCCGGTGCGGCCGCTGCATCGAGGCCTGCACAGCCGCCCACCCCGCCGTCCGCGAAATCGCGCCCGGTCACCTGGTCCGGTGCATCCGCGCCTAAAGCGACCATGACGCCGCTGCTGGACGTCCGGGGATTAAGAAAATATTTTCCGATCCGCGGGGGTTGGCTCGGGGGGGCGCCGCGGATGGTCCGGGCCGTCGATGGGGTGAGTTTCCAGATTGCGTCGGGAGAGGTCTTGGGGCTGGTGGGCGAGTCCGGCTGCGGCAAGACCACCGTCGGCCGCACGGTCCTCCGGCTGCTAAAGCCGACGGAGGGATCCATCCGGTTCGAAGGAGAGGAGATTGCCGCCCTCCCGGATCGGGCGCTCCGCCCGCTCCGGCGGAAGATGCAGATGATCTTTCAGGACCCCTACGCGTCCCTGAACCCCCGGATGCGGATCGCCGACATCGTCGGGGAGCCGTTGCGCATCCACCGCCTGGCCGCCGGGGCCGCGCTGGAGGAACGGGTCGTCGCCCTCCTGGAGCAGGTGGGCCTGGGCCGCGAGGATCTCGCCCGCTATCCCCATGAGTTCAGCGGCGGTCAGCGGCAACGGGTCGGCATCGCCCGCGCCCTGGCGGTGTCGCCTGCGCTCCTCATCGCGGATGAGCCGCTGTCCGCCCTCGATGTCTCCATCCAGGCCCAGGTGCTCAACCTCTTGCAGGATCTGCGCGAGCGGCACCGGCTGGCCTTTCTGTTCATCTCCCACGACCTCCACCTGGTGCGCTACTTCAGCGACCGCGTGGCCGTCATGTACCTGGGAGAAATCGTGGAAGAAGCGCAGGTGGAGGCGCTCTTCACCGCTCCCCGACACCCCTACACCGAGGCACTGCTGTCCGCCGTGCCGATCCCGGATCCCACCCGCAAGCGACGGCGCATCCTGCTGCCCGGAGACGTCCCCAATCCGGCGGATCCGCCTCCGGGCTGCCGGTTCCACACGCGCTGTCCCAAGGCCTTCAACCGGTGCCGCGTCGAAGCCCCGCGGGTCACGGAACCCGCGCCCGGCCACCGGGCGGCCTGCCACCTGGCGGAATAGCCGGGGCAGATCCCTCTCACACGTGCGTCTTGATGCTCTCCTCTCCGGCCGACAGCACCCGCTCCGCCGTTTCCGAGAGGATCCGGTCGTGGATATGGCTCTGCGCGAAGATCCGGCACTGGACGACCTTGGCCGGCAGGTAGTCGAAATACTCCTTCAACGGTTCTTTAGACACCCGTTTGGTCGAAGGGTTGAACACGTGGATCTGCCGGTACCCCATCACCAGCGGGTTCACAGGCCGGGGGTCCTGGGCCGCCAGATCGACCCGGAATGGAAACCGCCGTAACCTGGCGGGGAGGGCGGCCCGGATCCGGACTTCCAGCGCCTCCGGGGTGATGTGCGTTCGCCCCTTCTCGAACTCCTTCATGGACAACGTCGTCTCATAGGCCATCTTCCATTTGACGCTCCGCCCCAACACCCGGGCCCATTCCCGCCCCAGCGCCCGCCGGCGCCGGGCGGGCGAACGCGTCCACCCGCGCACCTCCTCGAGCAGCGACCAGTCGGTCAGCCCCTGGTAGGCCCCAAGCGCCCTCAACGGGTGGCGCGGAAAAAGGAGCCGCATGGTCTCGGGGAAGATCTCGCGCAGATGGAGGTCGATGGCCCGGGTCGTTCGGTGGTAGTAGACGTTTGTGTAGAGATAGAGTCGGGCCTGCAGGAACATCGTCAGGGCCGAACCGCCCGCCTTGTGGAGCGTAAGCCCCTCGGGCGAAAAGAACGTGTAATGGATCAGCCGGTCGAGATCCACCGGCCCGATGGCGACCCCGCACATGTAAGCGTCGCGCAGGACATAGTCGAGGTTGTCGGCCGTGTAGACCCCCCCAGGAGCGGCTGGAGGAAGCGGACCCAGCGGGGCATCCCGGCGGGAACCTGCTCGGCATCGGTCTTGTTGATGAGGAAGGTGATCCACCGGGGATCGATCCCCTCCCCCGGTGCGAAGGGGGCGTGCGGGCTCCGGCGGATCCGCCGGATGACCCCCCCCAAGGCTTTCAGGATGATCTCCCGGCCGACCCGCTCGTGCGTCAACCCGTACTGTTCCAGGTAGTTGTCGTCGAAAAAATGGCCGAAGGGGCCGTGGCCGATGTCATGGAGGAGCGCCGCCAGGCGGAGGAGCTCCTCGACGCACGCCTCGGACGGCGTCTCGGGGAGCGTGGCTTTCAGCGAGGGGTAGAGGTGGCGGGCGAACTTCCCCGCAACCCACATCGCCCCCAGGGAGTGGACGAACCGGCTGTGTTCGGCGGAGGGATAGACCCAGCGGGCGCTCTGGAGTTGATAGATGTAGCGGAGCCGCTGCATCCAGGGGGAATCGAGGAGGTCTTTCTCCGTCCGCTCCCGCGGGTTCCAGGGATAGGGAACCGTAAAGGGGATGTAGCCGTGGAGGGGATCCCCCAACAGGGCCGTCCCTTCATAGGGGGTCCGGGCGTTTGGCACCGGTCGCTTCGGTCCGCGCGGAGTCCCCATCAATGGGCGAGGGTCTGCCAGAGCGCGCGGTATTCCGGCGCGGCGAGGCGTTCCAGGTCGGCCCGGACGCATCCCAGGCCGTAGACGCAGAGCTCGAACCGGTCGGAGAGCTTCCGGTACGAGGGGGCCGTCTTTTCGTGCCGTCCGTAGCGGTGCTCGGACACGATGGCGTACGACCGCTTCCCCGCCTGGATATGGTCGAGCAGGGCATCCGGCGTCGTCACGCGCCGCGCGGTCCGCAGGGATTGCAGGTAGTCGGGAAATAGCCCCGCCATGAACAGCGTGAAATCGCCGATATGGCGGTGGACCTCCCGCTCCCGCTCGACCGACGACGCCCGGTGCAGGAGATCCGCCTCCAGGAGGAGCTCGGCCACCTCATCCACCCGCCGCCCCCTGGCGTTCCGGATCCGGTAGAGGCGATCGCTATGGGCGAATTCCGTCAGCAGCGCCGCGAGATAGCGGGTCACGCTGGCGTCCTCCCACCCCAGTTGGGCGGCAAAGTTCCGCTCCGTCAGGACGGCAAACAGCCGCCGGAGGGGGTGCCTCTCGGGAATCGGTGGGGACATCGGATGACTTTCCTTCTGGAACGACTTAAATCAGCGGGGCGATTTCACCGCATCCACTGGATTTGCTTGTTATGTCAAAATCTTTATGCTATGCTGTGCAAGGTTTTCGTCTATTTCATGATGCCTTGGAACTGGCTGCTTTTTCCCTGTGGTAGGATTTTTGTATAAGTCGTGGCGGTTTCCATGTCTAATGAGAATACATCCAGAATCACCTAACTTTTTAAGCAAATCCTTTCTTTTCATACTGCAAGGGAGAGTTCTTTGACCTTATGTTTTTCGGGGACATCCTCCATTGTCATAAGCATGTATGCGTCTTTCATGTTTTCCTCAAGTTCTTGCAGCGTCTCGCCTTGAGTCATTATTTCAGGGTGTTCAAGAAGCTTTCCAACCCAGAATTTTTCACCTTTCCAATAAATCATTTTTAATTTTGTTTTCATCTTTTCACCTCACACAACAGTTTCTTAAAATTATGATAGCACAAATAGAAGTAGTTACAGTATATTTTTCGACATAGTAAAGTGGACATATCCCCCTAACGATCGAGGAGGCCGGCTTCGGCGAACCCTTTCTTTCGGAGCAGGCAACTGTCGCACCGGCCGCAGGCCCGCCCCTCCGGCGTCGGGTCGTAACAGGAGTGGGTGAGCGCGTAGTCCACCCCGAGGGAGACCCCCTTCCTGAGGATCTCCGCTTTGGTGAGGTGGAGCAGCGGCGCCTCGATCCGGATCCGCATTCGCCTTTCCACGGCCGCCTTCGTCGCCAGGTTGGCCATCGCCTCGAACGCTCGGAGGAACTCCGGCCGGCAATCCGGGTAGCCGCTGTAGTCGAGGACGTTGGCCCCCAGGACAATCGTCTCCGCCCCCAACACCTCGGCCCACGCCAGGGCCAGGGCAAGGAGGATCGTGTTTCGGGCAGGGACATAGGTCACAGGGATCCCCTCGGCGATGGCCTCCGGCGGGCGATCCTTCGGTACAGCCAGATCCCCTGTCAAGGCCGATCCCCCCATGGCCCGCAAATCGAGCGCGAAGACGCGGTGCTCCCGCACGCCCAGGGCCCGGGCCACGCGACGGGCCGCCTCCACCTCCACGCCGTGGCGCTGGCCGTACTCCACCGTGAGGGCGTAGACCGCGTATCCCTCGGCCTTGGCCACGGCCAGGGCCGTCGTGGAGTCAATCCCCCCGCTCAGGAGGACGACGGCGCGCCGCTCGATCACGGGAACTCTTTCTGGAGCCGCTTGGCCGCCCGGATGGCGGCTTCAAGATTTTGGGCGTCCACCTCCCAGATGATCTCGTCCTTAGTTTTTTTGATCTTCACCTTGAGGGGCCGATCCGGCCGCTCCACCTTCACGGCCTGGGGCGGCATCTTCGTCTGTGCGGGCGTCTGCGGCGTCTCTGCCCAGGCAACGCTCATCCACACCCACAGGCACGTAACCACGACGATCGGGATCTTCATGCGCAGCTCCTTTCGCTAGAGGTGACAGGAACCATCATAGGGAAGAAACAACGGGGAATCAAGGGGACAAGAGTGAAATACCGGACCCGTCAGATTCAGTGATACGGACAATCCACGACACCATGCAAATCCGCCCATTGTCAACACAAGGGGGGATATGGTAGGATGAGATGTGTTGCCATTGGAGGCTTGATGCCGCGCAGACTCCAGAACCCCGCCTCCGGGGCGCCGCGCTCCCCCATCCGTACCTGGCCCAAGGAGGAGCGGCCCCGGGAGCGGTTGATCCAGCACGGTCCCCAGGGACTCTCGGAGGCGCAACTCCTTGCGATCCTCCTTCGCACCGGCACGGACTCCCAGAACGCGCTGGAGGTTGCCCGGCAGATCCTGGAACGCTTCGGGGGCGTGGCCGGCCTATCCCAGGCCGGCACAGCCGAGCTGTGCAAGATTGGCGGAATCGGACTGGCCAAGGCGGCGACGATTAA
Organism: Nitrospirota bacterium; assembly: GCA_016217625.1. Classification (GTDB taxonomy): domain Bacteria; phylum Nitrospirota; class RBG-16-64-22; order JACRHK01; family JACRHK01; genus JACRHK01. The sequence goes on along the minus strand of JACRHK010000247.1, from coordinate 512 downwards.
AGCCGCCCTCGAGCTAGGCAGGCGGGCGCTTGCGCAGGAGGAGCGCCCCGCCCAATTCCGGGGCGGGGCCGAGGTGGCGCGCTTCTTTCTGCCGCGGCTGAGCGGGCTCAAGCAGGAGGTCTTCCTCTGCGCCCTGTTGGACAGCAAGAACCGCTTGATGAAGGACCTCCCCATCTCCGTGGGAAGCCTCACGGCGTCGCTGGTGCATCCCCGCGAGGTCTTTCTCCCCGCCGTCCGGGAGTCGGCCGCCGCCGTTCTGTTCGTCCACAACCATCCGAGCGGCGACCCGTCCCCCAGCGAGGAGGATCGCGTGTTGACCCGCCGCCTCCGGCAGACCGGAGAGGTCTTGGGGATCCCGGTGCTCGATCACATCATCATCGGCAACGGCCGCTACGTGAGCTTTCAGGAGGAAGGATGGCTCGACTGAAACTTCTTGGTGTCAGTAGCGTCCTGCTCGTCCTGTCCGCCTGCGCGGCCCCCCTCGCTCCCACGATCAAGGGGGAGGCCCGGGA
>JACRHK010000245.1 GCA_016217625.1 Nitrospirota bacterium | reverse complement strand
CGTGGACGATCTGACCGAACTGCTGCGCGCGCAGAAAGCTGCCGCATGGCAGGAAGTGGCCCAGCGGATCGCCCACGAGATCAAGAACCCCCTCACGCCCATCCATCTCTCCGCCCAGCGGCTCCGCAAGCGGTTCCAGGCGGGAGGGGAGGCCGCCCGGAAGATCGTCGAAGAGGCCACGGACACCATCATCCACCAGGTGGAGAGCCTCAAACGCCTGGTGGACGAGTTCTCCCGCTTCGCCCGGATGCCCGAGGTACACCTCCTGCCAGGCGACCTCCACCAGATCCTCTCGGAGGTCGTGCATCTCTACGCGGGCGCGCATAAGGAGATTGCGGTGCTCACCGATTTCGCGGACGACCTCCCCCCGGTGCTCCTCGACAAGGAGCAGCTCCGCCGCGTCCTGATCAACCTCTTTGACAACGCCATGGAGGCGATGCAGCGGCGCGGGCGGATCTGGGTCTCCACCCGCTACGACGTCCGCCAACAGCGGGTCCGCGCGGAGGTGGCCGACGAAGGGTGTGGGATCGCCCCGGAAGATCAGGACAAGCTGTTCCTCCCCTACTTCTCCCGGAAGCGATCGGGCACCGGCCTGGGGCTGGCCATTGCGAAACGGATCATCACCGACCACCACGGCCTCATCGAGGCGAAACCCAACATGCCGCGGGGGACGCGGTTTATCATCGAGCTCCCCGCCCCTGCCTCGCCGGCAGGCCGGCATGCCGCTTGAGGAGACGATGACCGGCGAGCGGATCCTGATCGTGGACGACGAGGCGAGCATCCTCGCCACGCTGGGCGGCATCCTGGAGGACGAGGGGTACGCGGTCGGCCGGGCGATCAGCGGCCAGGAAGCCCTCCGGCAAATCCGGGTGGATCACTTCCACGCCGTGCTCCTCGATGTCTGGCTCCCCGACCTGGATGGTATGGAGGTCCTGCAACGGATCCGCGCGCAGAGCCCGGAGTCCGTGGTCATCATGATCTCCGGCCACGGAACCATCGATACGGCGGTGAAGGCCACCAAGCTCGGGGCCTACGATTTCCTCGAGAAACCGCTTTCGCTGGAGAAGATCCCGCTGCTGCTCACCCATGCCCTGGAGCAGCAGCGGCTGTCCGAAGAGAACCGCGCGCTGCGCCAGTGGGTCGGACGCCGCTACGAGATCCTCGGGACCGGCCCTGCGGTGGAAACCCTCCGAGCCCAGATCGCCGCCGCCGCTCCCACGAGCGGCCGCGTCCTCATCGCCGGCGAAAGCGGAACGGGCAAGGAGCTCGTGGCCCGCGCCATCCATGCCGCCAGCCCCCGGAGGGACCGCCCCTTTATCGAGGTCAACTGCGCCGCCATCCCCAACGAGCTCATCGAGAGCGAGCTTTTCGGCCACGAGCGCGGCGCCTTCACGGGGGCCACGGCGATGAAGCGGGGGAAGTTCGAATTGGCGGACGGGGGGACCCTCTTCCTCGACGAGATCGGCGACATGAGCCTCTCCACCCAAGCCAAGGTCCTCCGCGTTCTGGAGGAGCAGACCTTCCAGCGCGTAGGGGGGACCCGGACCCTCCGGGTGGATGTGCGGGTCATCGCCGCCTCCAACAAAGACCTCCAGCGGGAGATCCGGGAGGGGCAGTTCCGGGAAGACCTCTACTACCGGCTCAACGTCATCCCCATCACCATCCCTCCGCTCCGGGACCGGCAGGAAGACATCCCCCTGCTGACCTCCCACTTCCTCCGGGAGCTCGCCGAAGAGCACGGCCGCCGCCCCAAAACCATCGCCTCGGAAGCCCTGGAGGTCCTCTGCCGGTATGAGTGGCCCGGGAACATCCGGGAGCTGAAAAATCTGTTGGAACGCCTCGTCATCCTCTCATCCGGCTCCGCCATTACGGCGAGCGACCTCCCCCCGGCGTTCCGCACCTCCGCCTCAGGCGGAGAGGTCTTCGACCCCGTTGACCTTTCTCCAGATGTCGCGCCTACGTTCCGTCAAGCGCGGGCCGCCTTCGAGCGGGCCTTCATCCGCCGGCAGCTCAAGGCCCACGATTGGCACATCTCCCGGACGGCCCAGGCCCTGGGGATTGAACGGAGCAACCTCCACCGGAAGATCAAGTCCCTGGGGATCTTGATTCCGAAACACGGGGAAGAATGACCTTGCGCGCGTTCCCTTGACTCGCTAGAATGAACCTATGGAAGGCGGACTCGCGTGTGACCACTGCGGCATCCTCATCGACCTCCACGAGTGCTTCCGCGTGCCGACGGAAGACTCCCCTTCTTACTTCCGCGTGCCGGAACGGGAAAAGAAATATCCCATCCAGCTCCGCCTCTGCCACGCCTGCGGCCGGCAGTACCAGGAGGGGCGGCTCACCAAGCTGGAGATCTTCCGGAAGCGCTACCGGATGCCACGGACTTATGACTTCCTGATCGGCCCCTGACTTTTTTCCTCCGGGAGTGGATGGGGTCCTGGTGGCCCTTCCGGACTTCAAATCCGGCGGCCCCGAGTAAGCCTCGGGGCGGTGGGTTCGATTCCCACACACTCCCGCCATTTCACGCTGTTCGCCCCAGCACCCGCTTGTCCCCCACCCGCACGGTAAAGCCCATCTGATCGAAATGCTCCAGGAGCGGCACGGCATATTTCCTGGTAGTCCCCACGGCGTCGCGGAACTCAGCCACGGTCATCGCCCCTTGTTGCGTCAGGGAAGAAACGACGGCGGTTTTGATCGCCTCGTACGCCTGGGCGTCGAAGTACAGGGCATCGCTGATCCGGACCAGGGCCCCCTCGCCGCTCAGGAGGCGGAGGAGGTCGCTCACCGTGCGGGCATCCCGATTCACCCTGGCGACCAGTTCCTCGCGGAGGGGCGGCTGGCTGCCCGCCTCCCGGTAGACCCGGAGAATCTGCTCCCGGAGCGCCATCGCCTCCTCCCCCACCCGCGGTCGGAAGGCCGCGAGGCGGACGACGTCGCGCTCCACCGCCACCTTCCCCTCCTGCTCGAGCCTCTGGAGGACCAAGTTAAAAAGGCGGGGGGAGGGGTGCTCGGGGCGT
>JACRHK010000246.1 GCA_016217625.1 Nitrospirota bacterium | reverse complement strand
TCGGAGCGATAGTGCGACCCCACGCTCCCCTCCCGCTTGAGCGCCGCCCGGGTGACCAACTCCGCGACGGTCAACAAGTTCTTCAGCTCGATGGCCGACCGTCTGTAGTAGATCCCCTCCCGGATCTCTTCCCACCCTTTCAGGTACCGGAGGGCATGCTCCAGGGACTCGCGGCTCCGAACGATCCCCACATGGTTCCACAGGGTCTTGCGGAGGTCGGCCCGGCCCTTCTCAAACGCCACAGGGTCCCACGGATCTTCAGGCTGCAGGTCTACCCCGGAAGCCGGTTGCTGCGGCATCGGTTGGCCCGCCCCCCAACGGGCCGCCGCGCGACCCGCCCGGGCGCCGAAAACCAATCCCTCCAGCAGGGAATTGGAGGCCAGGCGGTTGGCCCCATGCACCCCTACGCACGCCACCTCCCCCGCCGCGTCGAGCCCCGGGAGATCCGTCTGCCCGTCCACACCGGTCTTCACCCCGCCCATGAGGTAGTGGGCCGCGGGGCAGATGGGGATCCAGTCCTCGCTGATGTCCAAGTCGTAGCGGAGGCAGGTGGCGTAGATCCGGGGGAAACGCGATCGGACGAACGTCTTGTCGAGATGCGTGAGATCAAGAAAGACCTTGCTGGAGTGGGTCGCCTGCATCTCCGCCCAGATGGCCCGGCTGACCACGTCGCGGGCGGCCAGCTCCGCCTGCGGATGGTAGCGGGCCATGAACGCCTCGCCGCGGAGGTTCCGGAGGATCGCCCCTTCCCCCCGCATCGCCTCGGAGAGGAGGAACTGAGGGGCCTGGGTGTAATAGAGGCTCGTGGGGTGGAACTGGACGAACTCCATGTCCCGGAGCGTGGCTCCCGCGCGATAGGCGATCGCCATCCCGTCCCCCGTCGCCACCGGCGGGTTCGTCGTCCGGAGGTAAAGCTGGCCGGCCCCGCCCGTGGCCAACAGCGTCGCCCGGGCCTGCACCGCCAGGATCCGCTCCTCCCGCTCCTGCACGAGGATGGCCCCCACGCAGCGCCCTTCCTCCAACAATAAATCGACGGTGCAGGCAAAGGCCAGGCGGGAGACGGAAGGAAAACGTTGGACCTTGCTCAAGAGGGTCTGCTGGATCTCCTGCCCCGTGGAGTCGCCGCGGGCGTGGACGACCCGGCGCCGGCTGTGCGCCCCCTCCCGCGTGAGGGCAAGCTCTTCACCCACCCGATCGAACGCCGCCCCCCAGGCGACCAGCTCCTCGATCTGCGCCGGCCCCTCCTCGACCAGGATACGGACCGCCTCCTCGTCGCAGAGGCCGTTGCCCGCCCGGAGCGTGTCTTCCATGTGGAAGCCGATCTCGTCCTCGTCCGAGAGGACGGCGGCGATTCCCCCCTGGGCGTACTCCGTCGCGCCCTCGGTAGGGCGGTCCTTCGTGACGACCAGCACACGGCCGTGGGGAGCCAGCTCGATGGCCGCGCGCAGTCCCGCCACGCCGCCGCCGATCACGAGGAAATCGGCGTCGACCGTCTCGATGGGAAACGCAGGCTCCGGCATGGCGCCATCATACCGGAGCCCCCCCAGAGGTGTCAAATGAACCGCCGGAGGCTTCAGAGCCGCTCCACCCCGCGCTTCCCGGGGGTGGGGGGTGAAGGTGAACTGGCAGGACGGACATTTATAAGGGGAGAGGGCGCCCTGGACCGTGGAGAACTCGGCGCCGCACCGCGCGCAGCGGTGGGCAACCCACGGGACTCCGACTGGCGGCTCAGCAAGGGGCTGGCATTTGCCCAGGCACAGGGGGCAGCCGCCCGGATGTTTCTCCTTAGGCGGGATCAGTACCAGGTAACTGCAATTCTCGCATTCGTAACACAGCGACTCCATCGTCATCCTCCCTCTCCACCTTCCATCCTCCATCCTCCATCCTCGATCCCTATCCTCCCAAATACATCCTCCGCACCTCGGGGTTGTGCAGGAGCCACTGGCCCGTCTCTTCGAGCCGGTTCTTCCCCAGCTCCAGGACGTACCCCCAGTCGGCGACGGCCAGGGCCCGTTTGGCATTCTGCTCCACCATCAGGATGGTGATCCCCTGCCGTTTCAGATCGACGATGGTCTCGAAGATCTGATCCACAAAACGCGGGGCCAGGCCCAGGGAAGGCTCGTCCATGTGCGCGAGCGTGGGCTCTACCAGGAGGGCGCGGCCGATGGCCAACATCTGCTGCTCGCCCCCGGAGAGCGTGCCAGCCTGCTGGTGCCGCCGCTCCCGGAGCCGGGGGAAGAGGGCATAAACCTGCTCCAGGGCCCGGTGGACAATTTGCCGGTCGTGCACGGTAAAAGCCCCCATCTCCAGATTTTCGAGGACCGTCATCTCGGGGAAGACCTGCCGCCCCTGGGGAACCGAGGCAATACCCAAGCCCAGGAGCGTGTGGGGAGGATGCCCCGTGATCTCCTGGCCCTCAAACGCGATCCGCCCCTGCGTAGGGCGGAGGAACCCCTGGATCGTCTTCAGTATCGTCGATTTCCCCGCGCCGTTGGGGCCGACGAGGCAGGTGATCGTTCCCTGCCGCACTTCCAGCGACACCTCGTGCAGGATCTCCACCCGGCCGTAACCGGAAGAGACCCCTTCCATCTTTAGCAGCACGCTATCAGTGTGTCCCATCAATCCTTACACTCCTCGCGGGGCAGGGGAAACCCTGAAACGCGACTCATCTGAGCACCCTTTGTGACAACCTCCGAGGGCTCGAGGCCCCTCCAGAGCCTTCCATGGCCCATCCCCGCCAGCGAAAGCATAAGAAGTAAATCCAAGTTCGCGAATACGAGACGCGTGGAACGGGTTTCCCCTGCCCACACAAGAACTCGATAAGGTAGTACTCGTCTGGTAGATGCTGCTATCGTCCAAAGTACGCCTCGATGACCTGCTCATCTCGCTGGATCTCCGCGGGCGCCCCCTGGGCGATGACCTCGCCGTGGTCCAGGACATAGACCTGCTCGCAGAGATCGACGATGACGGGGATGTCGTGCTCGATGATGAAGAACGTCTTCCCTTCCGCCTGCAGTTCCCGGACCATGGCCCACAGGGTCCGGCGCATCGTCGGGTTCACCCCGGCAGCCGGCTCATCCAGCAGGATCACCTCGGGGTCGACCATCAGGATCCGGACGAACTCCAGGAGCTTCTGCATCCCGTAGGAGAAACTCGCCGCGTATTCGTCCCGGTACGGCAGCAGCCCCACGCGATCCAGCAGCGCCAGGGCCTTCTCGCGCGTCCCCTCTCCTTCGCCGCACACGAGGAGGTTCTCCAGGGCCGTCATCTGACCGAAGACCCGGATGACCTGGAACGTTCTTGCAAGCCCCTTTCTCACGATCGCGCTCGGGGCGCGGCCCACAATGATCCTGCCTTTCAGGAAGATGCGCCCGGCGTCCGGACGCAGGTGGCCTGAGATGAGGTTGAATAGCGTGGTCTTGCCGGAGCCGTTGGGGCCGATGAGCCCCGTGATGCTCCCCTTGCGGACGCCCAGCGTGCAGCCGTTGACGGCGGCCACCCCGCCGAACCGCTTGTACAGATCTTGCATCCTCAGGATGTCGTCAGCATTCTTGCTGTTCACGCCTCACGCCTCAATACAAATTCGGAATGGGAAATGCGGAATGCGGAATACTCCTCCGCCCTCGGCATTCTGCACTCCGCATTCCGCATTTTGCATTCCGCATTCTGCAATACCTCCCCCGC
>JACRHK010000241.1 GCA_016217625.1 Nitrospirota bacterium | reverse complement strand
TCCCGACACATCTCCGCAATCGACTTCCCGCCTTTGATCCCCTCCAGGATAATCGCCAGCTTCTCCTCGGCCGTCCACCTCCGTCCCTTCATGTGACACCTCCTTGAGTGTTCGCTTATCCTAAACCCTCGCTCTCAAAAGTGTCCACTCTCTCAGGGGAGCAGTATAGAACCCTGGTATAAGGTCGTCACCCCCCGAAAAGAAGTCCGCGAAGGCTAGTCGTTCAACCCGGACGAATTCGCCATTGTCCTGTAAAGAAATGGGATCACCTATGAAAAAGGTTGTCAAGGAAAAAAGATCTCCTTCTTCCAGCCTGGGTCCTCTTAGAGTCTCTCCTGCCCGCCTACCGACAGGCAGGGACTATGCGTCAGTCACCTATGCGTGCTCTTAGGCACACGAGAATATCGGACACCGGCCGCGCAATCAAGTCTTGAGAGCCTGTCGGCTTACGCCGCGGCTATGACCCCGGGGCGCTGGCCGGTAATCCTGACTCTCCGAGGCCGGGCCTCGAAGGGCTTGTCCGTCCGGAGCATCGCATAGATCGTCTTGAGCACGGCTCGCGCCACCGCCACCCGGGCGGTGTTCGCTCCATGCTTGCGCTGCACCCGCCAATACAGACTTCGAAACTGCGGCGCCCCATTGACCGCATGCAGGGAGGTCTCGATCAGAATCCACCGGAGCCACTTGGATCCCTGCTTCGTGAGCGGGCCCCGGCGGGTCGTGCCGCCCGAGGCATGGACCGAGGGGACCAACCCGGCATACGAGCACAACCTCCGGGCATCGGGGAAGCGGTCGATCTCCCCGATCTCCGAGAGGATCCGGAGGGCCGAGTAGGTGCCGATCCCCGGGATCGTCTGGAGCAGCCGGGCCTGGGAATCTGCCTGGGCCTGGGTCGCGAGAACCTCCCCGAGGCGATCGCGCTCGGTCTGGAGCGTCTGCAACAGCGTCAGGTAGCCGTCCAAGGCGGTCCGGTAACACGACCGGAGGGGGACCTGTTCCAGGAACCGGGTGCCCTTCTTGCCAAAGACGTGCTTCACCGGCGGCACGGTCCCCGGCTTGCTGAGGATCGCCTGCACCTTGTTCTTGATCTGCGTCCGCAACGAGACCAACGAGGCCCGATACCGTAACAGCTCCCGGAGGTCCCGCACGGACCGCGGGGGAATGTAGGCCGCAGGCAACAGGTTGGTCCGCAGCAGATGGGCCAACATGGTGGAGTCGATCTTGTCGGTCTTGATGCGGGCTGCCGCAATGGCACGGGTCTTATACGGATGCGCCAGCGTGACCGCAAGATCGCGCTCCTCGATCATCTCGTAGAACCGGGACCAGTTCCCGGTGGCTTCCACCGCCACTGCCGTTTCCGGAGGCAGCGCGCACAAGTAGGTGCCCAGATCCTCCTCTGTATTGGCCAGCCTCACCTGCTCGAGCACCTCGCCCCGGGCATCCATCTTCGTTGCCACCGCAAACCGCTTGTGGCAGTCTATCCCAACGTACATGGCTGCACCTCCTGGTTGAGGGTGTGTGCGATCCGCCTCTGGCGGATCAGCACGGAATGGGCTCGAAAGCCCGTGGTCCTTTGAGACCCTATTGTACCCTACCCGGTCGTGCAGCCTTTTTCATGCTATCAGGTCTTGACTTTTGATAATTGTCGGCGTGCTCGGAGCTCAACCTTTGACAAGCTTGTCAAGGAGCCAAGGCCTGCAAATATCTTATCAAAATCCCTGGCCCCTCTTGGCCCAGCGCCCCCAAAATGAAATTTGGTGGCGCGGAAGGGGATCGAACCCTCGACCTAGCCGATGCCACATCGGCTCGCTCTCCCGTAAGATCAAGGACTGGTGGAGCGGAAGGGGATCGAACCCTCGACCTTCGCATTGCGAACGCGACGCTCTCCCAACTGAGCTACCGCCCCACTTTTTCAGTCACCGATTTTCAATCGGATGTAACCATCTTGAATAATTCTATCAATAACACTCTTACTCTTAAACTGCTTCAATCTGTATTCTATTTGTCTGGCCTTTCGCGCATTATCAAAGCTTTGATGGAAGACAAGCTCAAGTGGTCTCAGAAGTCGTGTCGCCTTTACATGCCCCGCATGATGTTCGTTAAGTCTCTTGATAAGGTCGATCGTGCTTTCAACATAATACTTCCCGGTGGATGGGCTCTTTAAGATGTAAACAACACCCATACGAACCCCCGGCCTAGCCGATGCCACATCGGCTCGCTCTCCCAACTGAGCTACCGCCCCACGCTTCCCGCTTGCCAAAGATGTCCGGATACGATAGTATAACCCCCGCAAAATATCAAGGGAAAAACCACACATCGCGCCTGCCTGCCCCCGCCTGCCGGACGGGCAGGGGCAGACAGGGGGGAGGATTCATGATTAAGAGCGATCGCTGGATCCGACGGATGGCGAAGGAGCGGGACATGATCCGTCCCTTCGTCGACAAGCAGGTGCGGAAGGGGGCCATCTCCTACGGCGTCTCGTCCTACGGCTACGACATCCGGGTGGCCGACGAATTCAAGATCTTCACCAACATCAACTCGACCACCGTGGACCCCAAGAAGTTCGACCCCAAGAGCTTCATCAACTTCCAGGGGAAGGTCTGCATCATCCCGCCGAACTCCTTCGCCCTAGGCCGGAGCGTCGAGTACTTCAGGATTCCCCGGAACGTGATGACCCTCTGTCTGGGGAAATCGACCTACGCCCGCTGCGGGATCATCACGAATGTGACCCCGTTTGAGCCGGAGTGGGAAGGATTCGTCACGATCGAGATCTCCAACACCACGCCCCTGCCGGCCAAGATCTACGCCAACGAGGGGATCGCGCAGGTCCTGTTCTTTGAAAGCGACGAGGTCTGCGAGGTCTCTTACGCCGACAAGAAGGGGAAGTACCAGGCGCAGACGGGGATCACGCTGCCCAGGCTTTAACACCGCGGTCTTGCCCCCATCACTATGGCCGCCTGCCATAGAAGGGGCGAAGCACAGCCCTGACTGCCGCGGACATCTGAGCCCCCTTAGCGACCAAGGAGCGCAGCAGAAGGCCGGTCCGAGGCCTTCCACGGCTCATCCCCGCCGACGAAACAGGAAACCCGATCAGATTAACGCTGCGAATATGCCCGCTAAGGAAGGGGTGTGCTTCGCCGCCTCAGGGACACGCCCTCTCCGTTCCCCCGAAGACCTTCACGGGGACGCCGAGTGGTCGCATGACCGCGGCTATCGCCTCCAGCTCTTCCGTGAGCAGCGGCTGCGCCTCTTGCTCGGCGGGAGGCCGGGCCAACGTGTAGACCTGGATCAGGCGGAGCCTACCCCCCGTTTCTAGAATCTCCTTCAGCCGCTCGACGTAGGCGGCCCGCTCGGAAGCCGGCGGCGCCTCCCCTTTCCAACGAAAGAAGCAGCTCTGGATGACCAGGGGCCGCTCCCGGGCCCCCAGGCACAGGTTCTCCAGGATCTTGCCGAAGGGGATCCGGCTTCGGGAGATCTCTCGGTAATGCGCCTCCGTCCCCGCGTCGAGCTTCGCCCACACCTCCCCCTCGTGACCATCGAGCAGGGCCAGCGCCTCCCGCACGGCAGGCCGATCCAGGGTCGACCCGTTCGTGAGGACGAGGACCTTCACTCCACGGAGCCCCAGAGCCTCTTTGACGCCCACCACGCGGCGTACGGCCGTCGGGAACTCTGAAGCCGCCGTCGGCTCGCCGTCGCCCGAGAAGGCAATGTCATTCAGCCGCCGGAGGGGTTCCGGAACCCCGGCAAACGGTCGCCGCTCAAACAGGAGGCCGCTCCGGATCTCTTCCAGAACAGCGGATAACTCCTCTTCCACCCGGTCCAGGTGGACCGTTCGCACCTCAGGCTCCGAGTGGCGATCCACCTGGCAGTAGACGCACTCGAAGTTGCAGACCTTGTCGGGGTTGAGGTTCACGCCCACAGAGATCCCTCGCGCCCGGCGGGAGAGGACGGGATAGACGTAACGATTCCCCGCGTACGTGCGGGGGTGCGCGCGGATGGCTTCTTCCAGCATACTGACAGGATAACATACCGGCGCCGGGAGTCAAGCGCGTTGACCCCCGCGCCTCTGCGTGGTATCGTGTGCCTATGCGCCGATGCTGGAAACTCCTGGGGAAGTTCCTGGCCCTCTTCCTTGCACTGATCGCCCTCCTGCCCGGGCTGCTCGGGGCGGCGCCGCCCTCGGAGGAGCAGCGCGCGCTGGTGGAGCGCGTGGCCGAGCGCGTCAGCCAGATCCGGGGCCTTCCCCTCAAAGAACCGATCCGGATGGAAGTCGCCGATCAGGAGTCGGTCCGTCGTTATCTCCGTGAAACGATCCAGCAGGAGTACCCCGGCGCGGCCCTGGAGGAGGAAGGAAGGGTCTTGACGCGGTTCGGCCTCCTCCCCCCCGGAACCGACTACCGGCGCCTTCTCCTCGACCTCTACACGGAGCAGATTGGCGGCTACTACGACCGCCACCGCCGCACGCTCTACCTCGCCGATTGGATCCCGGATGCCCTGCAGGAACACGTCCTCTCCCACGAGGTGGCGCATGCCCTGCAGGACCAGCACTACGACCTGCGAGGCTTCCTCAAACGGGATCGAGCGAACGACGACCTGCTCCTGGCCCGCGCCGCCGTGTTGGAAGGGGACGGCCTCGCCGTGATGCTGGAGTACCTCGTCCAGCCGTTGGGGCAAGACCTCTCGCGACTGCAGCCGTTCATGGGGTCCCTGCTGAAAGGTCAGGTTCGCCAGGGCCGCCTGGCCGGCGCCGTCTTTGCCCGAACGCCGCGCTTTCTGCAGGGGCAGATCCTTTTCCCCTATCTCGACGGCCTGCAGTTCGTCCTCGCGCTCCACGGGGCTTCCGGCTGGAAGGGCGTGGATCGGGCTTACCGCTCCCCTCCGGCCTCGACCGAGCAGATCCTCCATCCGAAAAAATATCTGCAAGGGAATGATCCCCCCCGGCCCGTGACCGTGCCTGCCCTGGAGGACCTGCTGGGATCGGGGTGGCGGAAGGTGCTGGCCAATACGATGGGAGAACTAGGCTGGCGCCTGTTGATCCAGGAGTTCCTGGAGGAGTCCCGGGCTGAGGCTGCCGCGTCCGGATGGGGAGGCGACCGCTTCGTCTATTACGAGGAGGCGGGGGGGAAAAGGTGGCTCCTCGTCAGCCGCACTGTTTGGGACACTTTCAAAGATGCGGAGGAGTTCTTCACCGCCTACCGGGAGGTCTTGGCAAAGAAAGCCGGTTTGCCCCCTCCGCCTCAGGCGGACGCTGAAGGCGAGAACCTTCGCTTGCGTCAGGACGGGGTGGAGCGTCTCCTCCAGCGTCGAGGCGGAGAGGTCCTCCTCCTGGAGGGGGAAGGGGTGGGCGCGAGGCAGCTTGAAGCCGTCCTCGCGCGCTTACATTCATTGAACCGTTCAGGCCGCTAAGCCCAGGTCCATCCCCAGGGCCTTCCACCGCCTGGCCGCCTCTTCGTGGATCCGGGAGTTCAGGGCGGTATAATCCAACCCGGCGGCTTCAAAACAGTCCCGCAGGTCGGACGGAAGCGAGCGGGTGAGCGCCATGGTCAGGCGGACCCGCTGCCTGACGCGGTCCCTCAGCACCTCCTGCTCGTCCGGCGCGAGGGCTTCCAGAGCCTTGCGCAGCTCCCGCGCGCCGAATCCGATGTGGCTTTCCTCATCCTTCAGGGGGATCTCCAGGGCGCGGCGCGTCGCTTCATCGGCCAGCTCGCAGACCTGACGGACAACCAGCGTCCCCATTCCCTCCACCGTCAGTTGCATGGCGCTCACGAACTCCGGCCAGTCCAGGCGGAGGAAGTACTCGACGAGAGCCCGGCTCACTTCGGGAGGGATCCGCTCTTCATACGGCGTCCCCCGCTCCCGGAGAAAGGCCCTTTGTATTTCCACGTGCCGCCGTTCCTCCTCCACCTGCCGGGAGAGGGCTTCGCGGGCCTCGGCGTCCGGCGCGCTCTCGATGCGCGCCTTGCAGATCTGTCGGATGAGATCATCGAGCTGCGCATAGATTTGCAGGAGCTCGGTTATTGCGTCCTCGCGGGTCAGTGCAATGTTGGCCATGACTTCTCCTTCCACGGGGTTGCGCGCTGCCCTCTCTCGACACCGGACCTAAAACCACAGGGTCGAAATGAGCAATTACTCTCAATTATACTTCCCCGCCGTTGTACGAAGTCAAGGAAAATCCGGCTGCCGATTTTCGCCCGCCTCAGCGGGTCATCTTGACTTTTACCCGCGCGATCCCCTACGCTGATCTGAGATGACTGTGTGGTGTCCCTGACGCTTCTTGACCTATCCCGCACCGGGATCGGGCAGGGGGAGCCCTGGAACGCGGCCCATCTGAGCCCCCTGAGCGGCCAGGGGAGTGTGTTCAAGGCCACCATCAGTCCCGCTCCGAGCGGGATTTGCCCCGCCGGTGGCGGGGCTGGCGCGGGGACCCACGCGTCCTGTGACTATCGCGAATATGGGCCGCGCAGAAAGGGTTCCCCTGCCCGACAAAAGTCAAAGGATGATTGGGACACTACACTAGAAAAGGAGGGCAACCATGGATACGGTCGAACGCTTGATGAACCGGAGCATCCTCTCCATCCCCCACTCTGCCACGATCCGACAGGCCGCCCAGCTCATGAGGGACAAGCACATCGGGTCGCTCCTGGTGGAGAAAGACGGCGCCTATGTCGGGGTCGTGACCGAGACCGACCTCGTCCGCAAGATCCTCGCCGAAGGGGTCGACGCGGAGAAGCAAACGATCGGAAGCATCTCCCACACGATCCAGCACACCATCGACAAGAACCAGACGCCGCAGGCCGCCAATGATATGATGCGCGACCGCGGCGTCCGCCACCTGGTGGTCAAGGACGGCGTTAAGATCGTCGGCATCCTCTCCGTCCGCGACCTCCTGGTCTACTTCCAGCGGATCAACGAGCCCAAAATGGGGGTGGACTGAGGGGCTGAGTCTTACGGCTCCTCGCCCTGCCTGCCCCCCGATGTTCATCGGGGCGGGGACCGGCCCTTGGTGAGCCGGCCTTGCCCCTCAAAGATTTTGCTGGCTTTTTCAAAAATATCATGTATAATACATCATAAGTTGAACCGTGAGCCGGCCGCCTGCCTCTACAAAGGTTACCCGCTCAGGAGCGGGCATTCCCATGCATCAACAGGATCTTTCCCGTTTCTCACTTCGGTTCCTTTCAATCAACCCGCTGCAAGGACGGATTTCGTCCATGTGCCGCAACATCCCCATCAACAGTAGAGAGGGGAAAGGAGAAATTTTGTGATGAAGTTTAGTGATTTGGGTCTTGCGCCCGAACTCGTCCGCGCTGTCCAAGACGAGCGCTATGAAACCCCCACACCCATACAAACGCAGGGCATTCCGCCGGCCCTTGAGGGTCGCGACCTGATAGGAAGCGCCCAGACCGGCACGGGGAAAACGGCTGTCTTCGTGCTCCCGATCCTTCACCGCCTGCGAACAGGGCACACCAGTCGTCTGCGGGCGCTGGTCCTGGTGCCGACTCGTGAGCTGGCGGCCCAGGTGGCCGAGAGTGTACGGACCTATGGCCGCCACCTCCCTCTGAAATCCGCAGTGGTTATTGGCGGTGTGGGCCTTGAGCCCCAACGGCAGAGGCTTCGGCAAGGCATCGACCTCCTGGTGGCGACACCTGGCCGCTTGCTGGATCACTTGGAGCGGGGGAATGTGAATTTTCGGAGCCTGGAGATGGTTGTGCTGGACGAGGCCGACCGCATGCTGGACATGGGATTTATCCAAGATGTCAGGAAGATCTTCCGGGCATTGCCTGCTCAACGCCAGACCCTGCTTTTCTCGGCCACGATGCCGGAAGCCATCCGGCAGCTTGCCAAAGAAATCTTGAGGGAACCGGTTCTGGTGGAGGTCTCCCGGCGATCTGCTCCGGCGGAAGGCATCCGTCAGGTAGTCTGCCCGGTGGGGGTTTCCGATAAACGGCACCTGCTGCGGCACCTGCTTGCAGAGGAAAAGATGTTGCAGGCCCTGGTGTTTACCCGGACCAAGCATGGGGCGGATAAGCTGTCTGAATTCCTGGGCCGAAACGGACACCCCGTGGCCGCCATCCATGGGAACAAAAGCCAGTCGGCAAGAACGCAAGCCCTGGAGAGGTTTCGGCAAGGCCGGGTCGGTGTGCTTGTCGCAACGGATGTGGCCTCACGCGGTCTGGACGTGGAGGGGATCTCACACGTTGTGAACTTTGATGTCCCGCGTTCCCCGGAGGATTATGTGCATCGCATCGGACGGACCGCCCGTGCCGGCAGGGTGGGGAATGCCCTGACCCTGGTGTCGCCTGAAGAGAGACCCCTGATCCGCGCGATCGAACAGTTGATCGGCCGGCGTATCCCGGTCCGTGAAGTGACCGGCTACGCGGTTCCTCGGGACTCCGCTCAGCCTCTCAACCCCCAGGGTCGCTCTGTAGGAGACAAGCCGTGGAGACAGGGAGGCCCGGCCACGCGGTTTGTCAAGAGAGGGGACCGTCAGCGCCGCAGGAGCTGGTAACGTTGTCTGCATCTCAAATCCAACGAGGGATATCCCTCAGCTTGCCGGAGCCACGGTTCCTTGAGACGCAGAATGGGTATCATGGGAAGCAACATGGCGTGTCATCTGCCGGCGAGAGGTGAGCAAATGTCAACAGAGAAAAAAGCGGTAGGGGGCGAGACCCCCTCCATGTGTATGAGATGCAAGAAACCTACCGCGCATATCATTGTTTCCATGGTACAGGATCGGATCGCCAAGGTTCAGTGCAAAAGCTGTGGGGGTCAGCACCGTTATCGCGACCCGGAAGCGCCGCTAAAACCGCCTGGGAAACGACAGGGCAAGGTCTCGCCCGAGGAGGTTTGGGGAAAGGCAATGAATCCTGTGACACCCCAGAAGAAAATCCCCTACACCTTTTCCGGGCATTTCAAGGTCAATGACCTCATCGACCACACCACCTTTGGACTCGGCGTCGTGACCCACCTCTTGGCCGGCGATAAAATTCAGGTCCTCTTTAAAGACGGCGAGAAAATCCTGATCGCTCGTCGCTGACAGGATGGAAAGGGGCTATGCTGTGCAGAAAAACTGGCCGCGGTCCTTCAATCTGATTGCGGGAGGGATTCAGAGGCTGCCGTCGTCTGTGGCCCTCCTGCAGAGGTAGCTTATTGGGTTTTCCGACCTATGGTCTATGGTGCCAACCCAGCGTCGTCAAATTGCAACTTGGTGTCCCCAACGGGATTCGAACCCGTGTTGTCGGCTTGAAAGGCCGGTGTCCTAGGCCAGGCTAGACGATGGGGACACGCTGGTGAGCCGCGTAGGATTCGAACCTACGACCCTCTGCTTAAAAGGCAGACGCTCTACCACTGAGCTAGCGGCCCGCAAAGCTTGCAAGTTTCAGGTTTGCGAATCTCACCGAAGGCTTGCTGCTTATTGTAGGAAGAATCCCTGCCGTTGACAAGCCTTTTTCTCTGCGCGTCTCTCAGCGAGCCGCCTTCAGCGGATCGGCGATCTCGATCACCTCATCCCGCTTGGCTCCCGTGGAGATGAGCTGCACGGGCACGCCGACCAGGGTTTCCAGGCGCCGGACAAAGCGCTGTGCAGCCGAGGGGAGCCGGTCAAACGTTTCCATGCCCCGCGTGCTGTCCTTCCACCCCGGCAGATCCTCGTAGACCGGCTCGCACTGCTCCAGATCGTGGGCCGAGCCGACGAACTCCCTAATCGTCTCCCCCCGCAGGCGGTAGGCGACGCAGACACGCACGGTCTCGCTGGTGTCCAGCACGTCCAGCTTGGTGAGGGCCAGGCCGGTCAGCCCGTTGATCCGGGCGGCATACCGCGCGGCGACGGCATCGAACCAGCCGCACCGCCGCGGCCGCCCCGTTGTCGCCCCGTACTCCCCGCCCCGCTCTCGAAACAGCTCCCCCAAGGCGTCTTGCATCTCCGTCGGGAACGGCCCGCTTCCCACTCGGGTCGTATAGGCCTTCGCGACGCCCAGCACGCCGGTCATGGCCAGGGGGCTTACCCCCGTGCACGTGCAGGCCCCTCCTGCGCAGGCGCTGGAGGAGGTCACGTACGGGTAGGTCCCGAAGTCCACGTCCAGCAGCGTCCCCTGCGCCCCTTCAAACAGAACCCTTTTGCCTTCCTTCAGCGCCCGGTGGAGCAGCAACGCGGTGTCGGCCACATAAGGGGCGATTGCCTTGCCGTGCCCCTGATAGGTCTCGAAGACTTCTTCCAGGTCGAACCGCGGGATCTCGTAGCGGTGCTCCATGAGGTAGTTCATCTCCAGAAGATTGGCTTGCAGCTTCTCGCGAAAGAGATCCGCATCCAGCAGGTCCCCCACCTGGATTCCCACCCGCGCCATCTTGTCGACGTAGGCCGGTCCGATCCCCCGCCCCGTGGTGCCGATGCGGCGGATCCCCCGGAGCTTCTCGCTCTCTTTGTCGATGGCCTTGTGGTAGGGCAGGATCAGGTGCGCGCGGTTGCTCACGAAGAGCCGGCCCTCCACCGCAATGCCCCGCTCGCGGAGCAGTTGGATCTCTTCCAACAGGGCGGCCGGGTCCACGACGACGCCGTTGCCGATGACGCAGACCTTGCCGGGATGAAAAATCCCGGAAGGGACCAGGTGGACGACGAACCGCTCTCCCCCCAGCACGATCGTGTGGCCCGCATTGTGCCCGCCCTGATAGCGCGCCACGACGTCCGCCCGCTCGGCCAGGAGGTCGATAATCTTCCCCTTCCCCTCGTCCCCCCACTGCGTCCCGACCACCACCAACCCGCTCACCGCGTCACCTCCCTGTCCCGACGGCCGTCGGGGCAAACGGCAAAAAAAGGGTCGCAATGACCCCACAACCCGCACAAATCCCAAATTCGAAATCCGAAATCTCAAACAATTTCAGCTTCGGATTTCGTGCTTAGGATTTAGGATTTCCCTAGAATCTTCCTGATCTTCAACTTCTTCCGCTCGTTGCTCCGGCAGTCGATGACGACCGCCTCATCCGGCTTGGCCCCGCGGGCCCCGAGGACGAGCACCTGGGCGATCCGGCTCTCCTTGGCGTAGGCGATCGATCTCTCCAGCTCTCGCCGGATGATGTCGCGGGCCGCGCGGTCCCCCCGCTTCCGGAGCCCCTTGGCCAGCTCCAGGGCCACGGTCTTGTCTTTCGACAGATCGACGATGAGGAAGTCGGGCCCCCGGTACTCCGACAGCGCGCGCTGCCGCTCCAGGGCCTCCTGCAGGAGATCGACATCCAGGGCGAACCCCGTGGCCGGGCAGGGCTCCCCAAACTTGCCGATCAGCCGGTCGTACCGCCCGCCGCCCCCGACCTTCTGCCCGACTCCCTCGGCAAAGACCTCGAAGAGGATCCCGGTGTAATAGTCGAACCCCCGCGCCTCCCCCAGGTCCATGACCACATACCGGTCCAGCCCGTAGATCCGCAGGAACCGATAGACCTCCCGGAGATTGGCCACCGCCCCCTTCGAGGCGGGGTTATCCGCCACGGCCTCTGCCCGATCCAGGATCTCCTCCTTGCCGAACAAGCGGGGAAGCTCCAGGAGCCCCTGCCGGTGGGCGGGCGACAGATGCGCCTCCGCCGTGATCGCCTCGAGTTGGGAGAGGTCCTTGCGCAGGACGGCATCCCGGATCGCGGCCCGCGGCTCCGGACCCAGATCGGGCCGCTCGATCATCCCCCGCACGAACGCCGCCTGCCCCAGCGCGATCTGGTACGAGCGGAGCCCGGCCCGCTCCAGCGACTCCACGGCGATGGCCACCATCTCGGCGTCCGCCTCGGGTTGCTCCAGGCCGAGGAGCTCGACCCCGACCTGAGAGACCTCCCGATTCTTCCGGGCCTGATCGTTCTCGTAGCGGTAGGCGCTGCTCCGGTAGCTGAGCCGGAGGGGCTTGGGGGCGCCGGCCAGCGTGGTGGCGGCGATGCGGGCGATCTGCAGCGTCACGTCGGGGCGGAGGACCATCACCCGCCCGCTCCCCCGGTCGGTGAGCTTGTAGCTGTCCTCCAACAGGCGGTCATCGGTTCCCTGCTGGAGCTGGTCGAAGAACTCGAACGCGCCGGGGATGATCTCCTGGAAGCCCCACTGGGCGAACACGGAGAGGATCCGTTCCTCCACCTGGCGCTTCCGCGCGGCGCTCTCGGGAAGATGGCTCACGATCCCCCTGGGGAAGACCGCCTGTGACCGTCTGTTGGTCTTCATTCCAGTATCCGCAACGCGCCTCGCGCACTCCCGTTGAAAGTTTCCACAGGCTGATCAAAAAGCTCCAGGTGCAAGGCCGCAGCCCTGAGGGCGACCGAGGCGTACAAGCGAGTACGTCGAGAGAGCCCGAAGGGCAAGAACGACGCAGATGGACTTTTTCAGCAGCCTGTCACAATCTGATCTGCTTGACCGATAACACATGAGGCAATCTTCGGATCTCGGCCAGGACGGCGTCGGAAAGGGGCGTATCGATGGAGACGATCGAGATCGCCCGCCCGCCCGGCCGCTGCCGCCCGAGCTGCAGCCCCGCGATGTTGATCCCGCGGCTGCCCAGCAGGACGCCCACGTTGCCCACGACGCCCGGCTTGTCGTCGTTGTAGAGCATGAGGAGATCCCCTTCGGGGATCACCTCCAGGGGGAGGCCGTCCACCTCCACGATGCGCGGCTCCTTCCGGCTGCCGAGGGTGCCGGCCACGGATACGATCCGCGCGCCGGACGTGGCGCGCAGCCGGACCAGGCTGATGAACTCCTCCACCTCGGTGCTCCGGATCTCCTTGACCTGGATCCCCCGCTCCCTGGCGATGAGGGGCGCGTTCACGAAATTCACCGGCTCCTCGAGGATGGGGGTCAGCAGCCCCTTGAGGGCGGCGGTCGTGATGGGGGCCGACTCCAACTGCGTCACCTCCCCCCGGTACTCGATGGTGAACTCCGTCAAGGCCCCCTCGTAGATCTGCGCCAGGAAGCTCCCCAAGCGCTCGGCCAGCGTCGCGTAAGGCTGGACTTTGGGAAGCATGTCCGGCGCCACGCAGGGGACGTTGACGGCGTTCCGGATCGTCCCGTGGACCAGGAAGTCCACGACCTGCTCGGCCACCGCCACGGCCACGTTCTCCTGGGCCTCTTCCGTCGCGGCCCCCAGGTGGGGGGTGGCGATGAAGTTCTCCAGCGTGAGCAGGGGATGCTCCCCCGGCGGCTCCTTCTCGAAGACGTCGAAGGCCGCGCCGGCCACCTGCCC
>JACRHK010000240.1 GCA_016217625.1 Nitrospirota bacterium | reverse complement strand
CTGTAGTCATGAAAATAAGTCAATAAGTCAATGGGTCAATAAGTCAATCAGGGGAAGAAAGGAGCGAACGGAATGAAGAAAGTTCTGGGAATCGGGGTGGTGTGTCTGGCGGTCATCCTGGCGGGTGGGGTCGTGGCCTGGGCCGCGGAGGAGACAAAGATCGGGGTGGTGAACCTCGAACGGGCGATGAACGAGTCCCAAAGGGGGCTGAAAGCCAAGAAAGAGATGGACATGCTGAAGGCGGAGAAAGAGAAGGGGATCGAGAAGAAGAAGGAGGAGATCAAGAAGATCGAATCCGATCTGGAGAAGCAGGGTAAGGTCCTCAGCGATGAGAAGCGGCGCGAGAAGGAGGCCAATCTCCAGAAGGAATACAAGGATCTGGAACGCATGGCCGCCGACGCGCGCGATGAGTTGCAGCGGAAAAAGGCCGAAATAGGCAACCGGTTGCTGATCGACCTGCTGGACATCATCAGGAAGGCGGGGGAGGAGGAAAAGTACCTGCTGATCCTCGAACAGCAGAGCGTCCTCTATACCCCCAAGACGGTCGACCTCACCGACAAGGTGATCAAGAGGTATAACGACAAGAAGTAGATGAAGCAGGCGACCCTACAGGAACTGGCCTCCCTCGTGGGGGGAGAGATCGAGGGGGACGCGCAGACAGTCATCATCGGCGTGACCGGGATCCGGGAGGCCGGTCCGGGACAGATCACCTTCTTCAGCAACCCCCGCTATGCCTCGGCGCTCCTGGAGACGCGGGCTTCCGCAGTCATTATCGGCAAAGCGGTGAAATTGCCGGAGCGGCCCCCGGCGGGAGGCCGGGGCGCCCCCGCATTTCTACGGGTGGAGAACCCCTATTACGCCTACAGCCAGATCGCCCGGTTCTTCTTTTCCCGGCCGCACGTCCCCTCTGGCATCAGCGAGTGGGCCGTGATCGGCCGCGGGGTCCGGATGGGGCGGGATGTCTCCGTGCATCCCTTCGTGGTGGTGGGGGAGGGGGCGGAAATCGGCGATCGGGTCACCCTTTCGGTCGGCGTCTACGTGGGGGAAGGATCGGTGATCGGCGAGGAGAGTGTTCTCTATCCCCATGTGACGGTGCGTGAGGGGGTGCGGATCGGCCGCCGGGTGATCATTCACAGCGGCGCCGTCATCGGGAGCGACGGCTTCGGCTACGCCACCCAGGGCGGGAAGCACCATAAGATCCCTCAGGTGGGCGGGGTGGTGATCGAAGACGATGTGGAGATCGGCGCCGGCGTCATGATTGACCGGGCCGCGTTGGGCCAGACCCGGATCGGCCGCGGGACGAAGATTGACAATCTCGTCCAGGTCGCCCACAACGTGGTCATCGGCGATGACTGCCTGGTCGTCGCCCAGGCGGGGATAGCGGGGAGCGCGCAGATCGGCTCGCAGGTCACCCTGGCGGGGCAGGCGGGCGTGGCGGGCCATCTCCGGATCGGCGATCGGGCGACGGTCTCCGGGCAGGCGGGGGTGACGAAGGACGTCCGCCCGGGGGAAACGGTCAGCGGGTTTCCGGCCATCCCGCACCGGGAATG
The DNA here is from genome assembly GCA_016217625.1 of Nitrospirota bacterium. Classification (GTDB taxonomy): domain Bacteria; phylum Nitrospirota; class RBG-16-64-22; order JACRHK01; family JACRHK01; genus JACRHK01. The sequence continues at coordinate 4,638 of JACRHK010000240.1, read as the reverse complement.
GCTCAAGGTCCAGGCCAATCTCTACCGTTTGCCGGCCATCCGCGGCGCCTTGACTGAGATCGAAGCAAGAGTGCGCCGGCTGGAAGAGTTGCTCAAAGCAGCAACGAGCAATGAGCAACGAGCTATGAGGAAAAAGGGTTGAGGATGGAACACGCGATGCATATCGAAGAGATCCTCCAGATCCTTCCCCACCGCTATCCGTTCCTGCTGGTGGACCGCGTGGTCGAGCTGGAGCCGGGGCGGAGGATCGTGGGGATCAAGAACGTCAGCGTGAATGAGCCGTTCTTCCAGGGGCATTTTCCCGGCCGCCCCATCATGCCGGGCGTCCTCATCGTCGAGGCGATGGCGCAGGTCTGCGCCGTCCTGGCTTTCAAATCGGGCAAGACCCAGCAGGAGGGGCAGGTCTACTTCGTCGGGATCGACCAGTGCCGCTTCCGGAAGCCCGTGGTTCCCGGGGATCAACTCCGGATTGAGAGCGCCGTCCAAAAGAGCCGGCCGCCCTACTGGTGGATGGGCGGGAAGGTGTTCGTGGATGGACAGCTCGTTTGCGAGGCCTCGTTGACCGCGATGGTGAAGTGAGATGGGTCCAAGGTCCAAAGTCCGAGGTCCAAGGCCCGAGGTCCGAAGTCCAAGGTCCAAGGTCCCTGCCTTGCCGGCAGGCAGGCAAAGTCCAAAGTCGGGGAGGGAGAAAACCAAGATCCATCCCACGGCGATCGTCCATCCGGATGCCGAGCTGCCTCCCGACGTGGCGGTCGGTCCCTACGCCGTCATCGGCCGGGGGGTCCGGATGGGAGCGGGGTGTCGGGTGGGAGCCCATGCCGTCATCGAAGGGCCGACGGGGATCGGTGAAGGGAATGTTTTCTTTCCCTTCTGCTCCATCGGGACCGCGCCCCAGCACATGAAGTATGCCGGCGAGGCCACCTCCCTTCGGATCGGCAGAGGGAATACATTTCGGGAGTTCGTCACGGTCAACCGGGGCACCCGGCATGGCGGGGGGGAGACGGTGGTCGGCGATCACAACTTTCTCATGGCCTACGTCCACATCGCCCATGACTGCCGCCTTGCGGATCACATCATCATGGCGAACGCGGCGACGCGGGGCGGCCATATCGAGGTCGGTCCCTACGCCGTCATCGGAGGGCTGACGGGAATCCACCAGTTCGTCCGGATTGGCGCCTACGCGATGGTGGGAGGGCTTTCCGCCGTGAGGATGGATGTTCCGCCCTACCTGCTCGCGTCCGGGGATGGGCCGAAGCTTCACGGTCTGAACCTGGTCGGCCTCAAGCGGCACGGCTTTTCCGCGGAACAGATCCGCCGGCTCAAGCAGTCCTATCAGATCCTGTTCCGATCCGGTCTGCTGCTCAAACAGGCCTTGCAGCGGGTACGCGATGAACTGGCCGGTTCCCCCGAAGCCATGGCGCTGGCCAAGTTTGTGGAAGGTTCCGAGCGCGGTGTCAGCCGGGAATAAGCCCCGTACCATCGCTGTAAGAGTATGGCAATGGGACTACGTCTCGCGCTAAATCCAGTGGAACCTACAGAGAAGACTTGGTGACCAAAGGGTTTGGCTATGGTACGGGGTAAAAGGCGGATCGGCCTCATCGCGGGGAACGGCCGTTTTCCCATCATCTTCGCGGACACGGCCCGCCAACAGGGGCTGGCCGTCTATGCGGTCGCGCACCGAGACGAGACGCTTCCCGAGTTGGCGGAGCATGTGGATGGGATCGCCTGGGTCCGGGTGGGTCAGCTCGGGAAGCTCATTGAAGCGCTGAAGGCCGGCGGCGTGCGGGAGGCCGCGCTGGCCGGCGGGATCCGGAAGACGCGCCTCTTCGAGGGGGCGTTTCCCGACAGGCGGGCCTTGGGGTTGATGCTCCGGTTAAAGCATCGAAAGGACGACCAGATCCTGAGGGCCGTGGCGGGGGAGATTGAGCGGGAGGGGATCCGGATCCGTCCCTGCACGCTATTTCTTGATCCCCTGCTGGCCGGAGAGGGGGTGCTGGCGGGGCCTCCGCTCAGCGCGGATGAAGAAGAAGACATCCGCCTGGGTTTCCAGACGGCCAAGGCCATTGGGGAGTTAGACGTCGGTCAATGCGTGGTGATCAAGGGAGGCGTCGTCCTCGCTGTGGAGGCCGTTGAAGGGACGGACGGGGCGATTCGCCGGGGCGGGGAACTGGGCGGTCCCGGCGTGGTGGTCGTGAAGGTGAGCAAGCCGCAGCAGGACCTGCGGTTCGACGTCCCCACCGTGGGGATCCAGACGCTGAAGACCCTGCACCAAGTCAGGGGACGCGCGCTTGCTCTGGAGACGGGCAAGACGCTGCTACTCGATAAGGAGGCGCTCTTGAGAGAGGCTTCCCGCACGGGGATCACCGTCGTGGGGGTCGTGAGCGCAAAATAAGGAAACTGCAAAGTGTAAAGTGCAAAATGTAAAATGCAAAACCTTTCTGAAATATCATTTTGAATTTTGCAATTTGCGTTTTTCATTTTGCATTGAGCGATCGCGCGTAGTGAGGAGAGCAGTGGCTGAAACAGTTCGAAAGTTGCGAGTGGGCGTCATCGGGGTGGGGTACCTGGGGTATCATCATGCCCGGATTTACCGGGAACTCCCCCAAGCCGAGCTCGTGGCCGTGGCCGATCTGGACAGGGCGCGCGCCGAGGCGGTCGGCCGGGAGTTCGGCGCGATGGCCGTGACGGATTACCGGGTTCTCATCGGGAAAGTCGAGGCGGTCAGCATTGCCGCTCCCACGCCGCTCCACTACGCCATCGCGAAGGACTGCCTCCAGGGCGGCATGGACGTGCTGCTGGAGAAACCGGTCACCACGACCGTGGAAGAGGCGGACGATCTCGGCCGGATCGCCAAGGATGCGCGTCGCGTGCTGCAGGTCGGACACCTCGAGCGGTTCAACGGAGCCGTCCGCGCCATGGTCCCCCTGGTGCACGAGCCGAAGTTCATCGAGTCCCACCGGATGGGGAGCTTTGTGGAGCGCGCCTCCAATGTGGACGTCGTGCTCGACCTCATGATCCATGACCTCGACATCATCCTGAGCCTGGTGCGCGCCCCGGTTCGGGAGGTGCGCGCTTCGGGCGTCGCCGTCCTCTCGCGGAAGGTCGACCTGGCAAACACCCGCCTGACTTTCGAAGGGGGGTGCGTGGCCAACGTCACGGCCAGCCGGATCTCCCCGCAAAAAATGCGCAAGATCCGGATCTTTCAACCCGGATCGTACCTCTCGCTGGACTACGATCGGCAGGAGCTTCACCATTACCGCCTCGATGCGGGAGGCGCGCAACCCCGGATTGTCGGCGGGGCCGTGGCCATCCGGAAGGAGGAGCCACTTCGCGCCGAGCTGGAGGCCTTCCTGGTCGCCGTCAGGGATCGCACCCCTCCGATCGTTACGGGAGTGGAGGGGCGCAACGCGTTGTCCGTGGCCCTCTCCGTGCTGGAGGCCGTGAACAGGAGCCTGCAGTGATCCCGATGCTCGACCTGAGGCTTCAGCACAAAACCCTCGAGGGGGAGATCTGGGGGCAGATCCGCGAAGTCTTCGCCACCGGCCACTTTATCCTGGGGCCCCAGGTCGCGGCCTTCGAGCAGGAGGCGGCCGCCTATCACGGCCGCCCATTCGCCGTCGGCGTTGCCTCCGGGACGGATGCATTGCATCTCGCCCTCCGCGCCAGCGGGATGGGTCCGGGAGATGAGGTCATCACGACCCCCTTCACCTTTATTGCGTCGGCAGAGGCCATTAGCTACACCGGCGCACGGCCGGTCTTCGTCGACATCGATCCGGAGACCTACGCGATCGATCCCGGGCAGATCGAAGCTCGGATCACGCCCCGCACGAAGGCCCTCCTGCCGGTCCATCTCTTCGGCTGTCCCGCCGATCTCGACAGACTCTCAGAAATTGCGAGGCGCCACCGTTTCCGGCTCATCGAGGACTGCGCCCAGGCGTTCGGGGCGATCTGGAAAGGCCGCAGGGTGGGAAGCATTGGCGACGCGGCGTGCTTCAGTTTCTATCCGAGCAAGAACCTGGGCGGGTGCGGAGACGGGGGAATGGTCGTCACGGCGGATCCGGACCTCTATCAAGCGCTCCTCCGGTTAAGGAACCACGGGAGCCGGAGAGGGTATCTCCACGCCGAGGTGGGGTTCAACAGCCGCCTGGATGAGATCCAGGCGGCGATCCTGCGGGTGAAGCTGCCGAGGGTGGACACCTGGAACCGTCTCCGCCGGGAGAAGGCGGCCCATTACCTGAAGGGGTTGCAGGGGTTGGGTCTGGGGCTGCCTGAAGCACGAGAAGGGCATGTTTTTCATCAGTTCACGATCCGGACTTCACGGCGGGAGCGGATCCGCGCCGCGCTGGAAGCGGCAGGGGTCTCCTCCATCGTGTACTATCCGGTGCCCCTTCACCTCCAGGAGGCCTATCGCCACCTGGGGTATCGCCGGGGGGATTTTCCCGCAAGCGAACGCGCGGCCTCGGAAGTCCTGTCGCTGCAGATCTATCCCGATCTGGAGGAAGCCGTCATCGACCGCATCTGCCTAGTGATCCGGGAGGCCCTGGGTGTGTGAATTTCGAATTGCGAATTTCGAATTGCGAATTTCGAAAAATGGGTGACGCTCCCCTCATTGGCATCGTAGCCGGCGAGGCCTCGGGG
>JACRHK010000244.1 GCA_016217625.1 Nitrospirota bacterium | reverse complement strand
GGACTACTACATCCCGGACCGGCAGGCCGACGGCTACGGGGTGAACCCCCGCGTGGTGGAACGCCTCCGGCGGGAAGGGGCGGGCCTCCTCATTACCGTGGATTGCGGGGTCTCGGCCCATGAGGGGCTTGAGCGCGCAAGGCAGTTGGGCATGGAGGTGATCGTTACGGATCACCACCTACTGCCGGATCGGCTGCCTGAGGCGTATGCGATCCTGCATCCGGAAGTGGGGGTTGGAGGCCGGAGGTTGGAGGCAACTGCCTCTAGCCTCAATCCTCGAGCCTCTTACGGCTCACCTCTCTCCGGCGCGGGGATGGCTTTCAAGTTGGCGCAGGCGCTGATCGAAGGGAAGTCAGGAGTCAGGAGTCAGGAGTCAGGAGTCGATTCGCTCTCGACCTTGTTCGATCTCGTCGCCTTGGGGACGATTGCCGACATGGTGCCGCTCGTGGGAGAGAACCGTTTCCTGGTCCGGAAGGGGTTGGATCTTCTGAGCGCCCCGACGTTACGTCGGGGGCTTGCGGCGCTTAAGGCCGTGGCGGGCATCGAGGGGAAGCGCGTCGGCGTGGGACAGGTGCACTTCCAGATCGCTCCCCGGATCAACGCGCCTGGACGGGTGGCGCAAGGGGGGGAAGCGGTCCGCCTCTTGACCACGCGGGACCCAGAGGTGGCGTACCGTCTCGCCCGCCGGCTCGACGAGTTGAACCGGGAGCGCCAGGCGATCGAGGAGGTCGTGCTGGAGGAGGCGCGCGGGGAGGCGCTCCGGCTGTATCGCGAGGGGGCGCCCCAGGTGCTGGTGCTCGGATCCCCGCGCTGGCATCCGGGGGTCATTGGGATCGTCGCGGCCCGTTTAGCGGAGGAGTTCTACCGCCCGGCGGTGCTCATTGCCCTGAAGGACGGGCTCGGGAAGGGGTCCGCCCGATCCATTCCGGGGTTTCATCTCTATGAGGCGATCCATGCGTGCGGGGACCTGTTGGAGGGGTATGGCGGGCACCGGTACGCGGCGGGGCTCACCGTCCGGACGGAGCAGATCGAGTCCCTGCGGAGGCGTTTGGACCGGCTGGCCGAGGAGCGGCTCTCATCCGAGGACCTGCGGCCGACGGTGACGGTGGACGCCGAGGCCGCGCCGGCGGACCTTCGGTTTGATCTGGTCAAACAAATCCAGGCGCTCGGGCCCTACGGCGTGGGGAACCCGGAGCCGGTCCTGGCCTTCCGTGACGTGGAGGTCGTGCAGTCGCGGGTCGTGGGGCAGGGGCATCTGAAGCTTCGGGTGAAAGCGAGCAGTCAGCGGTCAGCGGTCAGCGGTCAGGCAGTAGAAGCGATCGGGTTCAAGATGGGGGATCGGCTGAGCCACGCCGCAGGCGTGGGAGCGCGCTGCCATCTGGCCTGCGTGCCCCAGTTGCAGGAATGGCAAGGGACGTACGGCGTCCAGATCCAGATCCGGGACCTGCGGTCGGCGAAGGAGCCGTTGTTTAATTAAGTCAATAAGTCAATGAGTCAATGAGAAGCGATGATTGCTCGTAGCGAAGAGATTGCGGAGAAGATCCACACCTACCATCCGGAGGTCGAGACCGGCCTCTTCCGGCGGGCCTACGAGTTTTCGTCCAAGATGCATCGCGGCCAGACCCGCCTCTCCGGCGAGCCGTACCTCTCCCATCCCCTCGAGGTCGCGGCGATCCTGACCGAGCTGAAGCTCGATATGACGACCATCGTGGCCGGGCTGCTGCACGACATCCTCGAGGACACCCCCGTGAAGCCGGAGCAGCTCCGGGTGCTCTTCGGCGAGGAGGTCGCCTTCCTGGTGGAGGGGCTCACGAAGATCAGCCGGATGGAGTTCAAGACCCGTGTCGAGGCCCAGGCGGAGAACTTCCGGAAGATGATCCTCGCCATGGCCAAGGACATCCGGATCATCCTCATCAAGCTGGCCGACCGCCTCCACAACATGCGCACGCTCCACTACCTCCCCCCGCAGCGGCAGCGCGAGATCGCCCAGGAGACGCTGGATATCTACGCCCCCCTCGCCAACCGGATGGGGATCGCGTGGCTGAAGTGGGAGCTCGAAGACCTGGCCTTCCGCACCCTGCAGTCCGAGATCTGCCTGGAGCTGGAACAGAAGGTGGCCAAGCGGCGCGAGGATCGCGAGAACTATATCCGCGAGCTCCTCGGGATCGTCAAGGGTAAGCTGGAGGAGTTCGGGTTCAAGGGCGAGGTGAAGGGCCGGCCCAAGCACTACTTCTCTATCTGGCAGAAGATGCGGAAGCAGGGGATCTCCTTCGAGGAGGTCTACGATCTCATCGCCATCCGAATCACCACGGACACGAAGATGAACTGCTACGCCATCCTGGGCCTGATCCACTCGCTCTGGACGCCCGTCCCGGGGCGGTTCAAGGACTACATCGCCGTGCCGAAGTCGAACCTCTATCAATCGCTTCACACCACGGTCATCGGCCCCAAGGGGGAGCGGGTGGAGTTCCAGATCCGGACGGAGGAGATGCACCGGGTAGCCGAAGAGGGGATCGCCGCCCATTGGAAGTACAAGGAGAAGCAGGTGCTGGGGGAGAAGGCGGAGGCCCAGTTTGCCTGGCTCCGGCAGCTCTTGGAGTGGCAGCGGGACCTGCCCGACGCCCGGGAGTTCATGGAGACGGTGAAGGTGGACCTCTTCCCCGACGCGGTCTACGCGCTCACCCCCAAGGGGGACGTGAAGGAGCTTCCCAAGGGATCCACGCCTATCGACTTCGCCTACAGCATCCACAGCGACGTGGGCAACCAGTGCGTCGCCGCCAAGGTGAACGGCAAGATCGTTCCCCTCAAGTACGAGCTCAAGACCGGCGACATTGTGGCCATCCAGGCTCAGCCGGGCCACGTGCCCAGCCGCGACTGGCTGAAGATCGTGAAAACCTCGAGGGCCCGCCAGCGGATCAAACACTGGATCAAAACGGAAGAGCGGAAACACTCCACCCAGTTGGGCGCGGAGCTGCTGGATCGGGAGCTCCGGCGGGCCGACCTGAGCCTGGGGCGCTTCCAGAAGTCCGAGGAGCTCCACCGCGTCGCGCAGGAGATGAGCCTCTCCACGGGAGAGGACCTGCTGGCGGCCATCGGGTACGGAAAGGTGTCGGCGCTGCAGGTGGCCCATCGTCTCCTGCCCGAGGAGTCGCGCTTCCGGGCGCGGGAGGAGCAGCGGCCGCTGAAACGCCCGGCGCAGGAGGTCAAGAGCGTCCGGCTGGGAAGCATCGATCAGGTGCTGCTGCATTACGCGAAGTGCTGCGGGCCGCTGCCCGGCGATCCCATCGTGGGGTTCGTCACCCGGGGCCGCGGGCTCACCGTGCACCAGGCCGATTGCCCGAACTTGGCCCACCCGGCGTTTGACCGCGAACGGATGGTGCAGGTGGATTGGGATCGGGTGGAGCGATCCCCCCGGCCCGTCCGGATTACCGTCCGGACCGTGGATCGCCCGGGCATGCTGGCCGGCGTGTCGGCGGCCATCACGGCGATGGAGGCCAACATCAGCCAGGCCGAGGTCTCCACGACGGAGGATCGCCGGGCCCAGTGCCACTTCATGGTGGAAGTCCTGGACGTGCAGCACCTCAACCGGGTGATGCGGAAGATTCAGGATGTCGACGGGGTGTTGAGCGTGAGGCGGACGCCCGCCGCTTAGCGACGTTCCAACCATTGCTGACCATGTAAGTCTCGCGCGAAGTGTTGGTTCCGGAGTCGCCAGGCTCTACACAAATTGGGCAGAATAAGTTGGAACGGTACGAGTCAGACGGCTTGTTGGGTGCGGCCCGATCGGAGACAGCGCGTGCAGATGAGCACCTTGTGGGTGTTGCCGTTTACCCGGACTCGGACCCGTTGGAGGTTAGGGTAGAACCGCCGATTGGTCTTGTTGTGGGCATGGCTCACATAATGCCCGCGCAGGTGATGTTTGTCGCAGATCTCGCAGCTTCTTGCCAAGGTTTCCTCCTCAGGTGTTTCCTCAACTTGCCGTCATGCTAACACAACCCATCGGTCTGAGCAAGAAAAAAGTGCAAGCGACCTCACTTTTTTCACACGGAAGGAGCGGGTGAGTTGAAGGAGACGCTCTCGGCAATCCTGAAGACGATGGCCCATCCCCTCGGGGTCGCCGCGCGGCAAGCCGAGCGGGATCGCGCCGTGGCCGGAATGGAGCCGTTCATCGCCCGGCAGGTCGATCTGGCGGAGGACCTCGCTTTGTCTTCGGGCGCACGTGCAGCGCTCGCGCGACTCCGCTCCCTCTTTGTCGGGTTCGATCGCCTGCCGATTCGCGAGCAGGCCGCGCGGATCGATCGCGCGCGCGCGCTGATCCGCGAGCTGGCAGCGTTCGGGGATGGTGAAGGCGAGAGGGAGGAGGGTGGAGGTAAAAGCCTCCAACCTCCAACCTCCAGCCTCCAGCGTCCAACCTCCAACCTCAAGGCCCCTCCGGGGCCGATCGCACTCAGCACGCCGATCCAGTACGTCAAAGGCGTCGGCCCTCGGCGGGCGAAGCTCCTGGAGCGCCTGGGCATCCGGACGGTGGAGGAGGCCCTCTACTACCTCCCCTGGCGCTATGAAGACCGGGGGAGCTTAACCCCGATCGCCCGGCTCACGCCCGGACGCTTCGCGACCGTCTGCGGCGAGGTCCTGGCGTTGGGGGTGACGACGACCCCGCGACAGCGGATGCAAATCTTCGAGCTGGCTGTGGGAGACGGGAGTGGGGTCCTCTACGGGAAATGGTTCAACCAGCCCTATCTCAAGAAGCAGTTTGCCCGGGGGCAGCGGGTCATCCTGGGAGGCGTCGTCAAGGCCAACCCGTTCCAGCCGGCCGGCCGGCAAGGCAGGGGATACGGCCTGGAGATCGAGCACCCCGAATACGAGGTCCTTGAGGAAGAAGAACCGGCCGCCTCCATCCACACGGGTCGGATTGTCCCGATCTACCGGACGACGGAGGGGCTCTCCCAGCGGCAGATCCGCGCGATCCAGCACGATCTCCTTGTCCAGGCGGCGCCGCGCTGCGAAGAGACGCTTCCCTCCTCCCTCCGCGATCGCCTGCGCCTGATGGAGCTGCCGACCGCCCTCCAGGAGGCGCATTTCCCGACAGGTGATCACCCCCTTCCCTGCCCCTCCCCCCCCGGAGGGGGGAGGAACAAGGTGGGGGGGGAATCTGAAGAGCGGTGGGTCGACCGGCTCAACCGCGCGGAGAGCCCGGCGCACCGCCGGTTGATCTTCGAGGAGCTCTTCCTGCTGGAGCTGGGGCTGGCCCTCCGCCGGCAGGGGGTGAAGCAGGAGACGCGGGGGATCCGCTTCCAACCGGACGGCCCCCTTGTCCGCCGGTTGCGGGAGGCGCTCCCTTTCCGGCTTACGGCCGCGCAGGAGCGGGCGCTCAAGGAGATCCTGGCGGACATGGCCGGCCCCCATCCGATGAACCGCCTGCTACAGGGCGACGTGGGGTGCGGGAAGACCATCGTCGCGTTGTACGCCATGCTGGTCGCCGTGGACAACGGCTATCAGGCGGCGTTGATGGCTCCGACGGAGATCCTGGCCGAGCAACACGCCGGACGCATCCGCGCCTTTGCGGAGCGGGCGGGCGCGGAGCCGGCCCTCCTGAAGGGGGGACAGAGAAAGCGTGAGAGGGAAAGAACGCTTGCCCGGATCGCGGCGGGCGACCTTCCTCTTATTGTGGGGACGCATGCGCTCATTCAGGAGGGGGTGGAGTTTGCCCGGCTCGGCCTCGCCGTAGTGGATGAGCAACACCGCTTTGGCGTCCTCCAGCGGGCCACGTTCAAGGCCAAGGGGCTTTCCCCCGACGTGCTCGTCATGACGGCCACCCCCATTCCCCGCACCCTGGCGCTGACAGTCTATGGCGACCTGGACCTTTCCGTCATCGACGAGCTGCCCCCGGGGCGGCGCCCGGTGCAGACGCGCGTCTTCACCGAGTCGCGGCGGCGGGAACTCTACCGTTTCCTGGAACAGGAGATCGCCAGGGGGCGCCAGGTCTACGTCGTCTATCCCCTGATCGAGGAGTCCGAGAAGTCGGACCTCAAAGCGGCGACAGCCATGGCCCGTCACCTGCAAGAGGAGGTCTTTCCCCGGATCCGCGTGGGGCTGCTCCACGGCCGGATGAAAGGGGAGGAGAAGGACGCGGTCATGGGGGCTTTCCAGCGAGGGGAAATCGCGATCCTGGTTTCCACCACGGTCATCGAGGTGGGGATCGACATCCCCAATGCCACGGTGATGGTGGTGGAGCACGCCGAACGGTTCGGCCTCACCCAGCTCCACCAGCTCCGGGGGCGCGTGGGGCGGGGCGGGGAAACCTCTCATTGCCTGCTGGTCGCGCGTCACCCGCTCTCGGAAGAGGCGCGGCAGCGAATCGAGGCGATGACGCGGACGACCGACGGGTTCCGGATCGCGGAGGAGGACCTGCGCCTCCGGGGACCGGGAGAGTTCTTCGGCACCCGGCAGTCGGGTCTGCCGGATCTCCGCGCGGCCAACCTCCTCCGGGACGGCCGGATCCTCGCTCTCGCCCGGGAAGAGGCGTTCCGTCTGGCAGCCGAGGACCCTTCCCTCGCGCGTCCCGATTACCGGCCTCTCCGACAGGCCCTGGAACGGCGTTGGGGCGAGCGGCTCGGGTTGATGGAGGTGGGGGGAGATTGGCTCCGCGCTCAGAGCAAGGCTGAGGCTGAGGTTAAGGTTGAGGCAGATCTTATCTGAACCTTAACCTTAACCTTAACCTTAACCTTAACCTAGCGCTAGCGCGCGTGGCGCGAAGCCCGGAGCGGTTGTCTTTCTTTCACGCGTTTGCTATAGTGCGGGTGGCGATGTTTCCCTGGGATCAGATCCGGTCGAATGCCGTACGGGGTGTCGAGGCTCTCAGGCGGATGTCCGCCCTGTTCGCGGAGCGGGTCGCCGTGGAGTCGGTCGTTGCGAAGCTCCTCTTCCGGGCGCAAGGGTTGGAAGAGCGACGCGGGGATCTCCTGCGTCAGCTCGGGGAGCGGGTCTATGCCTTGCAGCAAGGGAAGGACGCGCTGCGGGACGGCGAGGTGAGCGTCCTGGTGGAGGAGATCCGCGCGGTCGGCGAGCAGATCGAGGCGCTCCGGCAGGAGATTCAGGAGGCCACGAAAGGCAGTGGGAGGGTCTGACGCGTTGCTTGAAGCGGCGGCATTTCTCTTCGGCGCCATCATCGGGAGCTTCCTGAATGTCTGCATCTACCGCCTGCCCCGATCCCAGTCTCTCGTGGCGCCCGGCTCGCATTGCCCTTCCTGCCAGTTGCCGATCCGTTGGTACGACAACATCCCCCTGCTGAGCTTCCTCCGGCTGCGGGGGCGGTGCCGGGCGTGCGGCGCCTCCATCAGTCGGCGCTATCCGTTGGTGGAACTCCTCAACGCCGCGGGGTATGCCTGGATCGCGCACCGCTTCGGCCTCGGGGCGGAGGGGGCGATCTACCTGGCGCTTTACAGCGCGCTCCTCGTGGTGACCTTCGTGGACCTGGAGCATCAAATCGTCCCCGACCGGATCACGCTCCCCGGGATCGCGCTGGGGCTCTTGCTCGGATCGACGCTCTTGCCCGTAGGGTGGCAGGCCTCGTTCGCCGGCGCGCTCCTGGGCGGGGGGCTCTTCTATCTCATCGCCGTGGTCAGCCGCGGGGGGATGTGGGGTGGGGAAGTCAAGCTCATCGCGATGATCGGGGCCTTCCTGGGATGGAAGGGGGTCCTCCTAACGATCTTTCTGGCCGCGCTGGTGGGTTCCGTCGTCGGCATCTTCCTGATGGTCTTTAAGGGGAAGGGACGGAAAGACCCGATCCCCTTCGGCCCCTTTCTGGCGTTGGGCGCCCTGCTGACCCTCTTTTGGGGCGGGGAGCTGATGAGTCTCTACTTCGCTCTCGTCGGGTAGCGATGACCGTGAAGGTCTTTCTCGGGTTGGGGATCCTCTTCTGCCTGCTGCTGTACGTGGAGGCGCGGCGGGATCTGGCGGAGACGCAGCGCGTCCTGGAGTCCACCTCCTTTAAGGAACTGGAGGCAACGGGCCACCGGTTGGCTCGGGAGTTGGAAGGCCGCGCGCCGGAGGGGTTGGATGCCTTCACGATCTACCAGATGATGCAACGGGTGGGGGGCGTCCGGATCACCCTGTCCGATCGGCAGGGCCGAATATTGGTCGATACCGAGGCACAGATCAAGCCGGGCGACCCCTGGACGTTGCGGGGAATTGAGGCGCGGGATCTCGATCGGGTCTGGGAGGGGGATCCGGCGCTGTCCCTCCCGTATCCGGCTGAGGGCAACATGCGGCAGGCGGCTTTCTTCCCCGTGCGGGATCACTCCGGGGAAGCCTGGGCCGTCGGTCGCTTGGAGATGGATCGTACAAAAGTCCTGGCGTCCGTGGACCGCGGCGCGCCTTCTCCTGCCCTGTGGGTCTTCGGCGGGTCGATCCTGGGACTGCTCGCCTACACCGTCGTCCGCCGCTGGATCGTGGCCGCCCGTGCCGGCTCGGCGGCGGGGGCTCCGGGGGCGGAGGAACGGGTGGGGATCATGTTGGGCGCGTTCCAGGACGTGGTGGGGCAGCTCAAGGAGAAGGAGCGGACGGCGGAGGAGCGCGCGGCGAGCGCGGAATCGTACCAAATCCAGATCCTCCGGAGCATCCCGAGCGGCGTCATGAGCTTCGATCTGGAAGGGCGCGTGGCGTTGGTGAACGGGGCGGCGGAGCGGATCCTGCACCGTACCCGCGAGACGTTGCTGGGAAAGCCTTGCGGAGAAGTCTTCGGGGAGGCGAACGGGTGGGTGACGCAGATCGTGGAGGAGACGATCGCGTCCGGCCACGGGGTCGATCGCCGCGAGGAGACGATCCGTTTGCCTGATAGCAGGACCATCTGGGTAGGCCTCTCCGCTGCTCCCCTCCGCGACGCCGCCGAAACCCCGCTGGGCGCCATCCTCACGTTCGCCGACCTGACGGAAGTCCACCGGCTCCGGAGGGAAAACGCCCTGCGGGAGCGCCTGGCCCTCTTGGGGGAGATGTCGGCCGGCATTGCCCACGAGCTCCGCAACCCGATGGGGGTGCTCACCGGGTACTCCGCCCTCCTGCTCAAGCAGACCCCGCCCGAAGACCCGCGGCGGGACACGCTGGAGCGGCTTCGGGAGGAAACGGAGGGGATGAACCGAATCGTGACGCAGTTCCTGCTGTATGCCCGGCCCGCCGTGCTGCAGCGCGAACGGGTGGATCTCAACGCCTTGCTCGAGGAGATCCGGAGCTCCCCGCTGTCGGATCGATCGGGCATTCAGACGGAGTTTCAGATCGAGGGAAGCCTCCCCCCCATCGAAGGGGACTCCGTGCTGCTCCGTCAGGCGCTGAGCAACCTGGCGCAGAACGCCGTCGAGTCGATGCCGGAGGGGGGCGTGTTGCTCATATCCGCTGAAGTCCAAAGTCCAAAGTCCAACGTCCAAAGTCATCTCGGAGACCTCGGACCTTGGACCTCGGACCTTGGACGGTTTATCGAAATCTCCGTCTCCGACACCGGGGTGGGGATTCCCCCGGAGCATCTCGATCGGATCTTCGATCCGTTCTTCACGTTGAAAGCGGGAGGGACCGGGCTGGGCCTGGCCCTGGCGCAGAAATTCATCCTGGCCCACGGAGGCCGGATCGAGGTAGAGAGTGAGGTGGGCATCGGAAGTACGTTCCGCGTGATCTTGCCCGTTGGAGGGAAGGTGAATCGCTGAAATGATGGCTGGGTAGCTGGATTGTTGGATGGCTGAAAACCTTAGCCATTTTGCCATCAAGCAATCAAGCTATCTAGCCATCTGATCCTAGCGTGAGGCGTAGATGGACACCATCCTGGTCATTGAAGACAAAGAGAGCATGGCCCAAATGCTCCGGCAGACGCTGGAAGGGGAAGGGTACCGCGTGCTGACGGTGAAGGACGGCGAAGCGGGGCTCAAGCAGTTCGGCGGCGAGCGGGTGGACCTGGTCCTGACCGACCTCAAGCTCCCGAAGAAAGACGGCCTGGAGGTCCTGCGAGGCGTGCGGGAGGCCGATCCGCTCGTCCCGGTCATCGTCATGACGGCTTACGGAACGATCGAGACGGCGGTGGCGGCCGTGAAGGATGGGGCGTTTGATTTCCTCACGAAACCGTTCGATACCGGTCACCTGCTGGTGCTGATCCAGCGCGCCCTGGAGGGGGTGCGGGCCCGGCGGGAGAACCTGATCCTCAAAGAGGAGTTCCGCGAGCAGTTAGGGCTTCCGACCATCGTCGGGAAGAGCGAGGCGCTTCAAGAGGTCATCCGGCAGATCCGGAAGGCGGCGCCCACGACGGCGACTGTCCTGCTCCTGGGCGAAAGCGGCACGGGAAAGGAGCTCTTCGCCCGCGCCCTTCACCATATGAGCCTCCGGAAAGACGCGCCCTTCGTCGCGCTCAACTGCGCGGCGATTCCCCGCGACCTGCTGGAATCTGAGCTCTTCGGCCATGAACGGGGAGCGTTCACCGACGCGAAGGAGCGGAAGCTGGGGCGGTTCGAGCTCGCCCACGGGGGGACGCTGTTCCTGGATGAGATCGGCGAGATGGACCTGGCATTGCAGTCGAAACTTCTCCGCGCGCTGGAGGGGCATGCCATCGAACGGGTCGGCGGGACCAAGCCGATCGCCATCGATGTGCGGATTGTCGCGGCGAGCAACCGGGATCTCCAGCAGGCCGTGCTGGCCAAGCAGATTCGCGAGGACCTCTATTACCGGCTGAG
>JACRHK010000242.1 GCA_016217625.1 Nitrospirota bacterium | reverse complement strand
TGGGGGGAGGATGTGGAGGGGGTGAGGGAGGGGGGAAGTATTTTGGGTTGTTGATACCCTGCCGCTTGCGGCGGGGAGCTTCATTCCGAGTGCCAAGGGAATGAAGCAGATCAGAGCATAACAGATCCAAACAACATCCTGAGCATGGCGCAAGTCCTGTTCTCCGCGTTAAGTTCTCGGGCCTTCGGGGGGCGGTTTGCTCGGCCCTGCGGCTTCGACCTCGCGGAGGCGGCGGCGGAGATCGCGGATCTCGGAGGAGAGGCGGAGGCCCCGGGCGGCGGCGAACAGGGCCGAGATGACGACGCCCGCCAGGGCGGAGGCCAGGACGAGGACGACGACCGAGGTCTGCGCCTCCCAGAGGAGGAACGAGACCGTGACGGGGATGGAGTTCTGGACGGCAAAGACGGCTACGGCGATGGCGAGAAGGAGAGCAAGAATAAGGGCAAGCTGCATGGGTTCCTCCCAATGGGGATGTTGGTGTCAGCTTAACAGGGAGAACCTGCGGATTGCAAGCTGGTGAAAGATGCGGTCAAAGGCTGAGGCGAGGTCACGAGGTTCCAAAGTGTTCAACCAGCACCTGAGGGATCTTCAGATAGTGTGCATCTGTGGTCAGGAGACGCAAGCCGTGTTGCATGGCGCTGGCCGCGATCCAGAGATCGTTGGTCGGAATGGGCGTTCCGGCGTTCCAGAGGGCGCTGAGAATTGCCGCATACCTCTCCGCCGTCTCCGCATCCACTGAGACGACGCTTACCCGGGGAGAGGAGAGGAACTCATGAAGCTCCCGTTCATTTTTCTTCCGATGTCTGCCCTTTCGGAATCCCGCTAGAAGCTCCCCCAGGACAATCGGATTGAGATAGATCTCCTCGACCTGCTGCAGTGCGAGCTTCACCTCCTGATGGCCCCGCATGAAAGCCGAGTAGGCAGAGGTGTCCAGCATCACCTTGCTCATTTCCACAGGTCCGGATCGATGCCCCTCTGTTGGGCCAGGGTTTTCTCGAATCCTCTAGCCTCTTCTTTCGTCCAGGATCCCGCCAGGGAATCTAAGTCGTGATAGAGCGGTCTCTTCTTCTTTCTTTGGGGTCCCACGCGCTCTTCCAGCAGGTTGATCACCGCCTTGTTGAGGCTGACCCGCTTCTCTTCGGCCCTCCGGCGGATCACGCGGGATAATGCGGGTGGAAGGTTCCTCAAGGTCACAAGCTTCATTGCCGCCTCCCGATGTGCATCATATTGTGAAGCATGATGATGCATAGTATAGCCCAACCAAGAGCGGCCGTCAACCTTTCATTGGTAGGGAGGGTAGAATGCTTATCAGGCCTTGGGGGATGGCCCCGGCTGGGGGTGGAGGTGGACGACCTGCTGGGGATACGGAATCGTGATCCCTTCCCGGCGGAAGCGGGCCAGGATTCGCTTGCGGATCTCGTGCTGGGCGGGGAACTGGTCGTTGTATTCCGCGACGTGGACCGTGAGCGTAAAATCGAGCGAGGAGTCGCCGAAGCCCGGGATGAGCTGGACATTGGGCGAGGGTTCTTTCAGAAGGCCGGGGACGGCGTTGGCCGCGGATAGGGCCTCCTCGACGAGAATCCGCTCGATCCGGTCCGGGTCGGCGCCGTAACCCACGCTGACCCGGATCGGGACGGCCATCAACTTCTCCGGGTAATAGTAATTGACGATCCGGCTCTGGGCCAGCTTGCTGTTCGGGATGATGATCAGGTTGTTGGGCCGCATCCGGATGCGGGTGCTCCGCCAGCCGATGTCCACCACCTGACCTTCCTCACCGCTTTCGAGCTTGATGAAATCCCCCGGCCGGATCGGCTTCTCGATGAGCAGGTGCAGCCCCGCGAAGAGGTTGGCCAGCGTCTCCTGGAGCCCCAGGGCGACGGCCAGGCCGCCGATCCCCAGGGCGGTCAGGATCGGCGTGATGGCGATCCCCTGACTGGAGAGGAAGATGAGCAGGCCCACGGTGAGGATGGTCCCTTTGAGGATTCCTACGGTGAGTCCCGTGATCGGGATCTCGAGGGACAGCCGGTCCACGACGCCGCGGAGGAGCAGCGCGGCGAGGTTCGCGGCGGTCCACGTGACGGAGAGGATCAGGACGGCGTGCAGGATCCGGAAGGCGTAGAAGACGGAGTTGGGGTCGAGCGAAGAGAGACCGATGGCCAGATACAGGGCCAGGACGACGCCCCACAGGAGGGAGGGAAGACGAAGGGTGGCGAGGACCAGATCGTCCACGCGGGTCGCGGTCTTCGTTGCCCACCGGGTGAGCGCGACGAGCAGCAGCTTCCGGATCAGGAGGGCGGCTACCAGTCCTCCGAGGAAGACGAGGAGGGGAAGGATGAAGGGATTCCACTGCAACCAGGAGGTTACCATGTCAGGGCTCCAATGAGACGATAAGTCAATGAGTCAATGAGTCAATGAGTCAATGAGTCAATGAGTCAATGAGTCAATGAGTCAATGAGTCAATGAGTCAATGAGTCAATAAGTCAATATGTCCTTAGAGGTGGCGGATCCCGCTCTCCTCGGGTTCTTCCGTGCGGGGTTTCCCGAACCGCCGTTCCAGATAGGCGCGGGCCAGGTCTTTTCCGGCCAGGCCGAAGGCCAGGGCCAGCGCCAGGGCCACGGCGCTGAAGACAATCGTGAAGGCGGCCAGGATAATGTTCCGCCCGATCCCCAACTGGTCGAGCGCCACGGCCACGGAGAAGACCAGGATGAGATAGCGCGTCCCCTTGGAAAGGAGATGGGCGGAGGGGTACTGGGCGTTGACCGCCGCGATCAGGACCACTTTCTCCGTGAAGTTGGCGAGCAGGACCCCGGCAAGGACCACGACGAAGGCCACAAAGAGGTTGGGAAGGTACACGAACAGCGAGGTGATGAGCTGGTCGGTTGCCGGGAGGTTCAGGGTGCTGAGGCTGAGCACGAGGAACAGGAGCAGGACAAACCAGTACAGCGCGCGGCTCAGGAGCGCCGAGGCCCCGCCGCCGATCCCGACCTGCTGCAGGACGCCGGCCAGACCGGTACGCTCGCTAATCTGATCGAAGCGGAGCGCGAGCAGAAGTCGGCTGCTGATCCATCGGATCAGCCAGGCGGCGAGAACCCCCGCGACCAGGATGAGGAACATCGCAAGGAGCCGGGGGAAGAAGGCGGCAAGATGGCTCCAGAGCGTCTGCAGGGTTTCTTTCAGGGCTTCTTGCAAGGTTGCGGTCATGATGTCCCTCCCTGATACGCTGCGAATTCGATCGGCGCCGGGGCCGTCCATTGCTCGATGAGGTAGGGTTTTTCCTCAAGAAAGGCCCGGCACAGGGCTTCGACTCGCTCTTCCGCCTGGCGCGTCGAGGAGATCCACGTCTCGTGAACAAAGGCGGCCACCTTGGCGAGGTACAGCGGCGTGAGAGATCGGACGAGCAGATCGCGACTCTCGACCCGACGATGGCATCCCAGGGCGAAGTCATAGATCACGCGGGCCCAGAGGGGATCCGGGAAATGAAAGCCCTCAATTCGTTCGGCGGCCAGCGATCGGATCCCTTCGATCTGCTCAGGCCCCAGGACCTTCTCCCAGAGAGCGTGGAGGTCTTGCCGACCCAGACGGAAGGCCTGGAGCAGCCGCTCCAGGTCAACGGCTACGGGCTCGGTCCCCGGCTCGTACTGGAAGCCGAACAGGGGAATCGGCTCCGGGTCTTCGACCAGGACGCCGTTCCAGACCCCCGCGTACTCCTCCATCAGGCCGAAGACCGAGCCGACGACTTGAGAGAGCATGGCGGCCAGGTCGGCGCCGGGGTCCTTGGTATCGTGGATCTTGGCGCCCAGGAAGGTCTGGCAGATTTTGTAGCGCTCGGCCAGGGCGGTCGTCGTCATCCAGATGTCCACGCCGTAGCGGGCGACGTCGGTCTGCCAGACGTCTTTTTCCAGGAAACGGGCGGCCAAGCGGCCCGAGAAACCGAAATCGCCGCCGATCGGCTGGCGCGCCTTGCGGCCGTACAGGGCGCGGGTCAGGGGGTAGACGATCGTGTTCGTGATCGTCCCGTCGTACTTGTGGCGGAGGTAGTACGGGCAGACGTAGTCGTAGTCCAGGCGGTAGACGGGGGTGAGCAGGAGGTCGATCCACTCCGGCGTGATGCTCCGGAGGTCGGCGTCCACTACGACGCAGGCTTTCGCGCGGAGCCGGGCGGCGATCTCGAAGATGTTCCGAAAGGCGCTTCCTTTGCCGGGGATTCCCAGGTAGGGGCTTACGAAGCGGGGGATGTCGTTGATGGGGTGGTGGACGCGGATTTGGCGGAGCGCTTCGGTCCCCAGGCTCTGGACGATCTGCTGCGTGCCGTCGGTCGATCCGCCGTCGGAGTTGACGATGACCGATCGCGCCTCGGGGAAATACTTGGAGAGGCCCAGGGTGACGGCCCGCACCACGTGGCCGATGGTCCTGGCGTTGTTGAAGCTGGGGATGCCGACCAGGATGTCCGCCTCGCGGAGGTCCGTTGGCTTGGCGGGACGGGAAAGCGTGACGCCGAGCGGCGTCTTGACGGTCGGCTCCGGTTCGGGAGTGAGGGGCTCGTGGCGGCGGTGGTACTCTCGAATGGTGACGATGGGTGGGCGCTCCATTTCGCGGATCTCCTGCTTGACGAGCGTCGTGATGTTCCCGAAGCGCGAGACGATGTGGATCTCGTGGGCCAGCTCCTCAAGGAGCTGCGCCTTCCCGGCCTCTTCGAGCTTGCGGAGGAGGGTCTGCACGATCCCGAAGGACATCCTTCCCAACGCGTCGAGTTTCTGGTTGCGGTGGATCCGGCGCTCCAGATCGACCTGGCCGAGAGCCCAGATGCCGAAGCGACGCGCCAGGTCGATGAGCAGCCCGACCTCCGCGCCGTATCCTACGGAGAAGGGGACCTGCTCCAAAGCCTGCCGGCGGCCGGCATACTCTCCGGAGAGGGGCTGAACGAAGGCCGCGAGATCCGGGAAACAGAGATTGAAAAAGGGGCGGGCCAGGATCTCCGTCACGCGGCCGCCTCCCACAGGTTTCAGCACGTTCCCCTCTTTAATGGGGCGGAGGTAGAACCCCTTGACGTAGACCAGGTCCGGCCGGCGGAGCAGCGGTCCCACCAGGCCGTAAACGAAGCGGGGGTGGATGTTGCGAATGTCGGTATCGACCCAGACGATCAGGTCGCCCTTGAGGACGGCGAGGCTCTTCCAGAGGGCCTCGCCCTTGCCACGGTGGGTGCCCGTGGAGGGGAGGAGGTCTTTATGGTTATAGACAGGGACGCCGCGGTCCTTGGCAATCTCCACTGTGCGGTCGGTAGAAGAGGAATCAATGACCGCGACCTCGTCCAGCAGGGGAACCCTGTCCATCAACTCCCCTTTGAGGACGGCGATCACGTTGCCGATCGTCTCCTCCTCGTTCAGGGTGGGGAGGCCGAGGCTGATGGCGACCCCCTGCTTCTCCTTGAAAGCGAGCAGCGTCTTGAGGTTCGCGAAGTCGCGGCTCTGAAAGGTATTGCGGGCGAACCACTCGTTGACCAGGTATTTATCGCGTGGCATCCGCTGTCCTCCTTGCGCGGGTGTTATCTTACCATTATGGCGAAGCCGCAGGCAAGGCGAATCGGCCATTGCGGACAGGCGCTTCCGGTTTTGCTTGCCAACTGTGAGAGGAGTGTGTTAAATGAAGAGGACTTTCAAGCAGAGGGGAGGGATCGGATGACAGCTCGTGACATCATGACGGCGCACCCGGTCGTCCTGCGGCGGGACCAGAGCGTGCAAGAGGCCCTGAAAGTCATCGCCGCGCATCGGCTGCACGATCTCCCGGTGGTGGACGGGGAGGGGCGGGTCGTGGGGATGCTCTCCACCTTCGACCTCGTGCGCCAGGCGCTGCCGGCCTACATCGTCTCGGGCGATCTGAAAGACGTCGCCTTTGCCCCGGACCTCTCCATGACGTACCGCCGGCTCGAGGAGATCGGGAATCGGTCGGTGGCGGAGGTCATGACCACCGACTTCGATCGGGTGGCCCCTGAGACGTCTCTCCTGGAGGTGGCCACGCTCCTGTACCGGCATGGCCACCGGGCCCACAACGTGGCCGTAGCGGACAAAGAGGGCCGGCTCCTGGGCGTCATCGGGATCTGGGACATCTTCAAGCAGATGGGCAGCCTCCGGGAGATCCCTTACGGAGGCAGCCGATGACCGGGATGACCGCCCTGGTGGTGGCCACGGCGATCTTCGTGGCCACCTATATCGCCATCATGACCGAGAAAGTCAACCGGGCCGTGATCGCCCTGCTGGGCGCGGCGATTATGGTCTTTTTCGGCATACAGTCCCAGGCGGAGGCGTTCAAGGGGATCGACCTCAACACGATCTTCCTCCTCATCGGGATGATGGTCATTGTGGCCGTCACGCAGCAGTCAGGGGTCTTCCAATACTTAGCCGTCTGGTCGGCCAAGCGTGTCGGCGGAAGGCCGTGGGCGATCCTTGTGGCGCTGGGTGTCGTCACGGCCGTGCTCTCGGCCCTGCTCGACAACGTGACCACGGTGTTGCTGGTGGCCCCTGTGACGCTGCTCATCGCCGATGTCCTTCGGGTGTCGCCTTATCCCTATCTCTTTACCCAAATCTTCGCCTCCAACATCGGCGGCACTGCGACCCTCATCGGCGACCCGCCCAACATCATGATCGGCTCGGCCGTGGGGCTGAGTTTCGTAGATTTTCTCGTCAACCTGGCGCCGATCACGGTCGTGATCTTCGCCGCGACACTCGGGCCGTTGTACCTCATCTGGGGACGGAAGATGCGGGTCGAAGAGGAAGACCGCGCCCGGCTCCTGGAGTTCGACGAGCGGGAGGCGATCCAGGACCCGGTGCTGCTGAAGAAGTCGCTTGCGGTGTTGGCGGCGGTCATCGTCAGCTTCACGGCGGCGCACGGACTCCGCCTGGAACCCGCCATCATCACCCTGACGGGGGCCGTGGTCCTCCTCTGGTGGTCGGGCCGCGATTTCCACCAGACCTTCGCCGAGGTGGAGTGGGTGACGATCTTCTTCTTCGTGGGCCTCTTCATGCTCGTCCACGGCCTGGAGAACGTGGGTCTGCTCAAGATCCTGGCCGGGGCCCTCGCAACCTGGTCGGGGGGGGACCTCCTGCTGGCCGGGATGCTGATCCTCTGGGGGTCGGCCATCCTTTCCGCCGCGGTGGACAACATCCCCTTCGTGGCCACGATGATCCCGATCATCAAGGGCATGGCGCCGGCTTTCGGCGGGGAAGAAGCCATCCGTCCCCTGTGGTGGGCGCTCGCGCTGGGGGCCTGCCTGGGGGGGAACGGGACGATTATCGGCGCCTCGGCCAACCTGATTGTCGCGGGGTTCGCCGAGCGGGCGGGCCAGCCGATCCGCTTCCTGCCGTTCATGATCAGGGCGTTCCCCTTGATGCTCCTGTCCATCGCCATCAGCAGCCTCTACTGGTGGCTGCGGTACGTTTAGGAAGTCAATGAGTCAATAAGTCAATGAGTTATTGGGCAGGAAACTTGTGCGGATGAATAATGCTTGGCACACACTTTCTTCGCAGGAAGCGCTGGAGCGGCTGGGAACATCGAGCGAGGGACTACCGGAGGCGAAAGCCTGGCGGCGGCTGGCGGAACACGGCCCGAACGAACTCAAAGAGGAACTCCGCGCCACGCCATTCTCCCTCTTCCTCGCCCAGTTCAAGAACCTGCTCCTGGTGATTCTGCTGGTCGCCGTCGCGCTCTCGGCCTTCATGGGGCATGTTGTGGAGGCGGTCGCCATTGCCGTCATCCTCCTGCTTGCCGTCCTTCTGGGGTTCATCCAGGAATACCGGGCCGAGCGGGCGATTGAGGCGCTCCGGGCGCTCGCCGCGCCCACGGCCCATGTGCTCCGGGACGGCGGAGAGCTTGAGATTCCCGCCCGCGAGCTCGTGCCCGGCGACATCCTGATCCTCCGCACCGGCGACAAGGTGCCAGCCGATGCCCGCCTCATCGAGTCCGTGAACCTTCAGACGATGGAAGCCGCCCTCACGGGCGAGTCCTTGCCGGTCGAGAAGGATCTTGCCGCGATTCCCTCCACCGAGGCGCCCCTTGGCGATCGGCGGAACATGGTCTACATGGGAACAGCCGTCTCCTACGGACGGGGGAAGGCCGTCGTGGTCCAGACAGGGATGGGGACGGAATTCGGTCAGATTGCCGGGATGCTCCAGACCGTCGAGCGGGAGAAGACGCCGCTCCAGAAGGAGCTCGACCGCGTAGGGAAACGGCTCGTCCAGGCTGGGTTGGCCGTTGTCGCCCTCATCGTGGGGGCGGGCCTGCTCCGGGGCGGCGAGTTCCTGGAGATGCTCGTCTGGGGGATCGCCCTGGCCGTGGCCGTCGTGCCGGAGGCCCTCCCCGCCGTCGTCACGATCTCCCTGGCCCTGGGCGTCCGGCGGATGGTCCGTCGCCACGCCCTCATCCGCCGCCTGCCGGCCGTGGAGACGCTGGGATGCACCTCGGTCATTGCCTCGGACAAGACCGGAACGCTTACAAAAGACGAGATGACCGTCCGGCGCCTGTTCGTCGCGGGAACAGCCTTCGAAGTCACGGGTTCGGGGTATGCGCCGGAAGGGGAGTTCCTCCAGGAGGGCCAACGAGTAGGGCCGAAGGATGCGACATGGGTGAGCATCTCTCGCCTGCTTCGCGCGGCAACGCTCTGCAGCGATGCGCGCCTCCGCCCATTCGAAGGGAAGTGGGAGATATTGGGCGATCCGACAGAGGGCGCCCTCCTCGTGGCGGCCTCCAAGTCGGGCATCGACATAGAGTCGGCGGAAGGGGAGGCGCCGAGGATCCGCGAAGTCCCGTTCAGTTCGGAGCGGAAGCGGATGACGACGATCCACCGGGAGTCTGAAGGGGTATTCGCCTACTCGAAAGGGGCGCCGGAAGTGATCCTTGCCTCCTGCGCGCAATGGCTGGGGCCGTCGGGAGAGGCGCCGCTGGGACCGAAAGAGCGCGAAGCGATCCTCAAGGTGGCCAGGGAGATGGCAGCCAGGGCCCTCCGCGTCCTTGCGGTTGCGAGCCGTTCTATTCCCGAGGGAGTCGCGTATGAAGAGAGCGAAAGGGAGATGGTGTTCCTGGGCTTATTCGGCCTGTACGACCCACCACGGGAGGAGGTTCCCGAGGCGATCCGAAAATGCGAGGCGGCGGGGATCCTGCCCGTGAGGATCCCGGGCGATCACCGCGAGACGGCCGAGGCCGTGGCCAGAGAGATTGGGTTGCTTAATCCTCATGTGGCCCCCTCACCTCGGTCCTCCCCCACCAGGGGGGAGGAAGGAGAAAAGGCGTCCGCTCTGTCCAGAACAGAATGGGGAGAGGGGCGGGTCATTACCGGCGCGGAGCTGGATGCGATGGATCCGGGAGAGCACGCGCGGAGGGTGGAGGAGATCCGCGTCTATGCCCGCGTCTCGCCGGCGCACAAGCTCCGCGTGGTGGAAGCGTTCCAGTCTCTAGGGCATGTGGTCGCCATGACGGGCGACGGCGTCAATGACGCGCCGGCGCTCAAGAAGGCCGACATCGGGATCGCCATGGGGATTACGGGGACGGACGTCTCCAAAGAGGCGGCGGCGATGACGCTCACCGACGACAACTTCGCCTCCATCGTGGCCGCCGTGGAGGAGGGGCGGGGGATCTACGGGAACATCAAGAAATACCTGATGTACCTGCTGTCCTCGAACATCGGCGAGATCGTCTTGATGGCTGTAGCGACCCTCCTGGGGTTCCCCCTGCCGCTCTCTGCCGTGCAGATCCTCTACGTGAACCTGGCGACGGACGGCCTGCCGGCCCTGGCCCTGGCCTTCGATCCGCCCGAAAAGGATCTCATGCAGAGGCCGCCGCGGGATCCCCGGAGGTCCCTCTTCACCGCGCCTGTCGTGGGTCTCATGCTCATCGGCGGGGCATGGTCGGCGATCACGAACCTGGCCGTTTTCTCGTGGGTCCTTGCCTCCGGTCGAGGGATTGGAGCAGCGATGGGCATGGTCTTTGCGGCGCTCATCCTCATCGAGCTCTTCAAGGCGTACAACTTCCGCTCCGACCGCTACTCGCTCTTCACGGGCGGGGCCTTCGCCAACCCTTGGTTGAATCTCGCCATCGCGTGGGAGCTCCTGCTGCTTGCTGCCGTGGTCTCCGTGTCGGTCCTCCAGGGGATCTTCCTGACGGCGGACCTCACGGCGTCCGACCTCGCCCTCGCGCTCGCGGCGGCGGCCACGATCTTCCCGGCCCTGGAGCTAGGCAAGCTCGCCGTCCGGCGGGGATGGATGGGGAGGGTGGACTAATTGTAGTCGCACCCATTACGGGTGCGTGATATGCGTACCGATCCCATCGGGGCGGCTACAAGTTCGTAAACTTCTTCGCCGTGCCGCGGGATTT
>JACRHK010000243.1 GCA_016217625.1 Nitrospirota bacterium | reverse complement strand
GACCCTCGCCGCGCTCGACGTGACCTACCGCTGGAGGCCGCCGCGTGAGGGGCTCTACCGATCGTTCCTCTGGCAGAGCGAGCTGTTCTTGAACAGGCGGCAGATGGAAACCGGGACTGCGACCAGTTGGGGCGGGTACACCTTCGCCCGGTATCAATGGGATCGCCGATGGTATGCGGGGCTCAGGCTGGACTATGCCGAGCGGCCGGAGGAGCCGAAACACCGAAGCTGGATGCTGACGCCGCTGGTCGAGTTCTGGCCGAGCGAGTTCCATCGGGTTCGGCTCCAGTACAGCCATCTCCGGCAGAACTTCGGGGATGAGAAGAAAGACGACCGGTTTACGCTCCAGTGGACGGTGACGCTCGGCCCGCACCGGCCGGAGCCGTTCTGAGGGGGCAGGTAAAGGTTGAGGTTGAGGCTGAGGTAGGGCAATCCATTAGGGTTACTTGATGCAAGGCAAAAGCCTTGCCCTACAAGCTAAGCGAGAGATGATCCAGGTTTTTCCCTTAACCTTAACCTTAACCTGTTTTTGTGTAGGAAGAAGGATGCCATGAAGAAAATAATAGCAGTCTTGATCGCTTTGGGTGCCGTTGTTTGGTCTTCCGAGGGAGCGGCGAAGCTCCGGGTCGTGACGACGACGACGGATCTGAAGGCGATCGTCGAAGCGGTGGGAAAGGATCGGGTGGAGGCGGCAAGCCTGGTCCCCGGCTACCAGAACCCCCACTCGGTGGAGGGGAAGCCGAGCCTCATCCTGAAGCTCCAGAAGGCCGACCTGCTGGTGAAGGTCGGGTTGGACCTGGAGACCTGGCTGCCCCCGCTGATTGATAACGCCCGCAATCCCAAGATTGTTCAAGGGGCTCCAGGCCATCTCGATGCGTCCCAAGGGGTGGAGATTCTGGAAGTCCCGAAAGGGCTGGTGGATCGCTCGCTGGGGGACATCCATCTGTACGGCAACCCTCACTACTGGCTCGATCCGCTCAACGGGAAGCAGATCGCGGCCTCGGTGGCCGAGGCGCTCAAGCGGCTGGATCCCGCAGGCGCCGCGCATTACGAGGCGGGCCGGCAGGCCTTCGTCCAGCGCCTGGAAGCCGCGATGAAGCGTTGGGAACGGCTGATGGCCCCCTTCCGTGGAACGAAGATCATCACCTACCATAACTCCTGGCCCAACCTCTCCAGGCGCTTCGGCCTGGAGGTTGCGGGGTATGTCGAGCCCAAGCCGGGGATCCCCCCCTCGCCCGCCCACGTCAGGTCTCTCATCCGGCAAATGAAGGAGGGGCGGATCCGGATCATCCTCATGGAGCCGTACTTCAGCGATAAGATTCCCAGACAGGTCGCTCGGGAGACCGGGGCCGAAGTGGTCGTCCTGTCGCCGTCGGTGGGGGGCGATCCGGGAACGGAGGGGTACCTCGATCTCTTCGACCACCACGTCACGCGGCTGAAAGCGGCTCTGGAGCGGACAGGGAAAGAAGTCAGGAGTCAGGAGTCAAAAGATGAGTAGCCTGATCGTTTTCTTCGAAGAACCGTTCTTGTTGCGGGCGCTCTTGGCCGGGGTGCTGCTCAGCATGATCCTGGGGTATTTCGGGCTCCATGTCGTCCGGCGGCGGATTGTGTTCGTCGATCTGGCGCTGGCGCAAATCTCCGCCGTCGGGGTCGCCGCGGCCGTCTTCACCGAAGGAGACCCGCTGCTGTACGCCCTGCTCTTTACCTTCGCGGGGGCCTCGCTCTTCGCCCTGGGAAACGGGGAGGGGCGGATCCCGCGGGAGGCGGTGATGGGGATCGTGTATGTCGTCGCCTCGGCCGTGGCCATCCTGGTCGTGGCTCATGTCCCCCACGGCGAGGCGGAGGTGCTGAAGGTCCTCTTCGGCGACATCCTGGCCGTCGGCTCGGAGCAAATCCGGGTGATGGCAGCGGTCTTCGCGGCGGTGGCGTTGCTGCACCTGGGGTGTCGGAAGCCGCTCGCGCGCCTGACGGACCGCGAGGGGAGGGAGGGAGGGCGTGGATGGAACCTCCTCTTCTACCTGAGCCTGGGCCTCGTGATTGCCGTCGCAATCCGGACGGGGGGCGTCCTCCTCGTCTTCTCGTATCTCGTCATTCCGGCCGTGGCGTCGCTCCTCTTTGCGCGGGAGATGCTGTGGGGACTCGTCCTGGTCTGGGGAGTCGGATTGCTTGGAACCGTCGGAGGCCTGATGCTGTCGTATCGCGCGGACCTTCCTACCGGGGCTTCTATCGTCGGCATGCTGGGTTCGCTGTTGGCATGCCTGGCACTCGCGAGAATAATTGCCCGCTATTTCGGATGGCGCAGGGATTGAGAAGGGAAAGGCTTTGGATATTTGGCGCTATTCTGATACCAGAAAGATATTATTGCAAAACATCAAGAGTTCTGATAATCTCCTCGTGGTTTGCTGACCCTTAACAACCCCTTTAATCCCCCCTCGCCTTGTTAGGGAAATGCAAATTTCAAAATGCAAAGCGCAAATTGCAAAATGATGCGGGCAAGATCATTCACCTTTAACTTTTGCATTTTGCATTTTACATATTGCATTGCCCCCCTTTCGTCCGCCAAGGCGGAGGGGGGATGGAGGGATTTGATGCCCCGACGGCTGTCGGGGTCCTACAAAGAGGCAAGACGTTCTCGGGAGAGGGGATGCAGAGGGTCCCGATAAGCAAATGGTTGGAGCAGCAGGCGGGAGATGGCCTATCGCCCCGTCAGCTCATCCAGTTCCGTTGGGCGCTCGGCCACCTCGCGCGCGCGTTAGGGAAATCCCGCGTGGAGGAACTGCACCCGGGCGCACTCCAGGGGAGTGTAGACGTTCTAGAGGAGTATCTTCGGCGGGAAGGCCATTCGCTCAAGGTCGGCCGGGAGGTCCGTTACTGGCTCCGTCGCCTGCAACGCGAGTTGGCTCAGCGGAAGGTGCTGCCGAAAGCGCCCATGAAGGCCTGGCGCCTGAGGGCTCGCCTGACGTCCTCCTGGCAGCGCCTGTACGACCATCTGGCGAAGGCTTCAGACAGCGACGCGAACCGGCTTGCCCTCCGCGCGCTGACGCACCTGGGAATGTGGGCGACGGCCCATCACCTCGTGCCTTCCACGTTGACGACAAAAGCTCTTGAGGCCTGGATCGGGACGCTCCGCGCGGAACACCCGCGGCAGTGGCGCCGGCTGTATGCCGCGCTGCGCCGGCAGGTCGTGAAGGCTCCGGCGTCAGCGGGCCTCGCGCACGTGGCCTGGCCTGTCCCGGCCCCCCGCTTCTCCCAGGACTATCTGCTCCCGTCTCTTCAATGGTCGAGCGCGCTTCGCAAGGAGTGGGCAGCGCTCCTGGAGGAAGTCGCTCCCATCTTCTCCAAGCCGTCGGCGATGGCCGCGCGCGACCGGCGGGAACGGATCTGGAGGGGAGGCATCGAGGCCTATCTCGGGTACCTGGTCCGAGTGCGGGGGTATGACCCCGCGCTGCCGGCGCTCTCTCCGGGTCGCCGGGGGACGCTCTGGGCGTTCCGGAGCGACAACCTCCACCGTTACCTCGATTGGCAATTGGGGGAACGCCGCGCCCGCGCGCCGTTGCGCCGCCTCTCAGCGTTCCTCGAGACCGTCCGTCTCTGTTTCCCCAAGCCCGAGGCCGCCCAACTCGTCGCGTTTCTCAGGGAAGCGCGTGTCCGGCTCGCCGAGCGGCGCCATCCCCTATCCGTTGAGCGGGCTCCCCTGACGGCCGAGATGCTCCGCGCGCTGCCCGAACGGATCCGGCGCGAGGCTGGCCGCACCGAGGGACGCCGGCGCGCGGCGGGGTGGTCACGGGATGCCGCGCTCCTGTCGCTGCTCACCACGCTGCCGCTCAAGAGTCGGGACCTGGCCGGTCTCACGGTGAGGGATCTGAAGCAGCTTTCCCTCCCGGCGCGGACCGAAGAGTTTGTTCGCTCTTCTCTTCGTGCGCGCGAGAATGGGAATGAGTATCTCCTCGTCGATCTTGAAGGGAGGCCGCTTGCCTTGAGCCGGGTCAGAGAGCGCGTTCGGTTCTGGACTCGGAGGTTGATAGGGGTGTCGCTATCTCCGCGGCGCTTCAGGCAGATTGTGCATGCGGATAAGTGAATGAGTCAATGGGTCAATAAGTCAATGCGTCAATAAGGAAATTCGATGGCCAAGTGCATTACCATCATCGAGGATGACCAGGACCTGCGCCGGCTCCTCATACATTACCTTGAGGGGGAGGGGTACGCCCTTCAGCACGCCTCTGACGGAGAGCAGGGACTCAGCCTGGTCCGGCGGGTCCGGCCGGACCTCGTCATCCTGGACATCCTGCTGCCCGCGTTGGACGGCCTGGAGGTCTGCAAGCGGCTCAAGGCAGTCCCTCAAACGGCAAACATCCCGATCCTCATGCTCACGGCGAAAGCGGAGGAGACGGATAAAGTCGTGGGGCTGGAGCTGGGGGCGGACGACTACGTCACCAAGCCCTTCAGCCCGAGGGAGCTGACGGCCCGCGTGAAAACGATCCTCCGCCGGAGCGGACACCCGGAGCCGGTTGCCGTGCAGCTCCGATACGGCGCGATCATTTTAGATCCGCAGCGGCATGAGGTGAGGGAGGGAGAACGTATGGTTTCCCTGACTGCCAAGGAGTTCGCCCTGCTGGAGTGCCTCTTGCGCAACGTGGGGCACGTGCTCAGCCGGGATACGCTCCTCAACCACGTGTGGGGCTACGACTATTTCGGAACCACCCGCACGGTGGATGTCCACGTCAACCATCTCCGGAAGAAGATTCCCGCTCTTGCCCGGCACCTTGTTACGGTGAAGCAACTGGGCTACAAGCTCCAAGAGGTAGAGGCCCCGTGAGGTGGCCGATCCGCCGGAGCCTGTTTGCCGCCACCGGGGCTGTGGTAGTGATCGCCCTGGTGGCGACCGGCGTCCTCGTGGAGCGCACGGTGGAACGGCAGGCCCGCGAAGCGATCCGGAACAACCTGGAATATCAGGCCCGGCTGCTGTCGGTAGTCTTTGCCGGTACGCTCGCCGCATCCCCGGAGATTGCTTCCATCCAACCGATCGCACTTTCCCTAGGGGCCACGCAAGAGACGCGGATGACCGTGATGGCGCCGGACGGCCGCGTGCTGGGGGAGTCGTTCAAGCGGATCGAGGAGGTCGGGCGCATTGAAAATCACCTGGACCGCCCCGAGATCCAACAGGCTCTTCGGGAGGGTGTTGGACAGGCCATCCGGGTGAGCGAGACCGTGGGGATCCCGCTGTTGTACGTCGCCGTGCCCGTCCCTGCCCGACCGGCAGGCGGGCGCCAGGAGGGGAGGCTGGTAGGGATCGTCCGCGTAGCCCTTCCGCTCACGCGGATCCAGGAGCAGATCAGCCAGATCCGTTGGATCGGCGGGAGCATCCTTGCAGCGGCACTGGCCATTGCTCTTCTGATCAGTTGGGTAGTAGCCCGCAGGCTTACACGGCCCATTACAGAGATGGTCGCCGGCGCGCAGGCCCTCACCGCGGGGCGTTTGGAAGATCGCCTGCTGGTCCGGCCGGGCGATGAGCTTACCCAGCTTGCCGACTCGTTCAATCAGATGGCGGAGACGCTGGCCCGGAGGGTCCAGGACCTCACGGAAGAGCGCAGCCGGCTGGAAGGGATGCTGGCCAGCATGGTGGAGGGGGTCATGGCCCTGGATGCGCGGGGGCGGGTGCTCCTGGTAAACCGGGCTTGGGAAGCGATGTTCGCGTCCGTGGCAGGCATACATGGCCGACATTACCTTGAAGTGATCCGGAGCGAGCCGCTCCGCACGCTGGTTGAGGAGGTGCTCGGCCGCTGTGAATCCATGGGCCGCGAGGTGACGATCGGGACGCCGCAGGAGCGGCAGTTCCTGGTGCAGGCTTCGGCCACCTCCGCCTGCAAAGAAGGCGGCATCTGCGCCGTCTTCGTCTTCCACGATGTATCGGATCAGAAGCGGCTGGAGCGGGTCCGGAAGGATTTCGTCGCCAACGTCTCCCACGAGCTCCGCACACCCCTGACCGCGGTGCGGGGATACGTGGAGGCCCTCCTGGACGGTGCGAAGGACGATCCGGCAAAGTGCCAGGAGTTTTTAGCGATCATTGAAAAGCATGCGGGGCAGCTCCAGAACCTTGTGGAAGACCTGCTGGAGCTTTCGCGCCTGGAGTCGGAAGGCAGGGCGTTGCCGCGCGCGCACGTGGATCTCCGGCAGGTCATTGCGCGGACGGTTGATCTCATCCAATCACAAGCCGAGCGCCAGGGAGACCGGCTGGATGTGGAGGTCTCCTCCGGGTTCTCCGTCTTGGGCAATGATGAGCAGCTCCGGAGGGTGTTGATGAATCTCATCGATAATGCCTTGAAATACTCGCCCTTCGGCGCGCGTGTGCGCGTGCGCGTGGAACAGGCCCTGCCTCCACCCGTAACGGCCGGCTACACAGCCTGGACCTCCGCGGGATGGCCGGAGCCTGCGCGGGAAGGCATCCTGCTGCGCGTGGAGGATCAAGGGGCGGGCATTCCGCCGGAAGACCTGCCGCGCGTGAGCGAGCGCTTCTACCGCGTGGACAAGGCCCGCTCGCGCGAGCTGGGAGGAACCGGCCTGGGGCTGGCCATCGTCAAGCACATCGTGGAGATCCACCACGGCGGTCTCAGGATCGAAAGCCGCCCGGGCCGCGGCACGGTCGTCACGGTCTGGTTGCCGAGTCATCCCATAACCTGAATGATTTCAGAGGGGCTGGGTGAGCCCTGGAATGAGGCCCGTCTGAGCACACATAGCGACAGGGTATTGTTGCATAGGGCCACACCAACGCCTTCCATGTCTCATCCCTGCCGGCGCGTTGCACGATGCCTCGAGAAGATGATCGCGAATATGGGCCGCATGGAAGGGCTTCCCCAGCCCCGATCTGCATCGGATGGGATCGACTGAGCGATGCCAACAGGCGAACACTTCGCTTCCCAAAGCACGTTGGATCGGCTCTGCGCCCTCTGCGGGATTGCCGCCGAGTACACCGACATCTGGGGCAGGACCCACCGCGTCTCCGTCGGGACCAAGCAGGCGCTCCTGGCGGCGATGAGCCTTGTCGTGGAAACCGAGGGTGATCGGCGCGCGGCCCTTGAAGAGCAGGAGGCGCGTTCCTGGCGACAGTTGCTGCCGCCGGTCCTGGTCGTGAGGGAGTCGGAGGGGTCT
>JACRHK010000239.1 GCA_016217625.1 Nitrospirota bacterium | reverse complement strand
GGGAGGAGCGACGCGGCGACGCGCAGCGAAGGCGCGGGGCGCGAGGTGCTGGGCGCGGGGCTTGAACCGAGCCTCGTGCCTCGAACCACGAGCCTCGTGCCTGGCGGTCGCCGTGTCACCCCTTCTCCGTGTCTCCGCGTCGCTGTTCTCTCGCCGCGTCTCCGCGTCGGGCGGCTCACGCAAGCGAGGTATTAGAATTACTGGTGGCAAGGTAACTCTCCGCCGCGATTTGATCGAACGCGGCGGCTCACGCAAGCGAGGTATGACGGGGCGGGAATCCAGGAGATGCGTCTATCTCTGTTCTTGGGTCTGAGCTTCCTCTTGCCCCAGGTCAAGGAAATTGCTAGAGTCGGGGCATCCATGCGCACAACCTTCGGCAAGACCTGGTGGGGCACTCGTTGGGTGGAGGCGATGGAGCGGATCGACCTGGATACGAACCGTCTCCCCCGGGGGAGACGGTATGCCAAGGGGGGGATGGTCCGTGAGATCCGGATTCAAGACGGGACGGTCTTTGCCAAGGTGCAGGGAAGCCGTCCACGGCCCTATGCCATCGAGATCACCCTTGCGCGATTCACGCCCCGGCAGATTGCCACGCTCAGGGGAATTATTGAGGCGCATCCGGAGATTGTCCCCGAGTTCCTGATCGGAAGATTGCCCGAAGGGGTTCTCGCTCTCTTGGCGAAGAAGAAGATGCCCCTCTTGCCTTCCCGTTGGGAGGAGATCGAGGCGCGCTGTTCCTGCCCCGACTGGGCCAATCCATGCAAGCATCTGGCGGCCGTCTATTACCTGATGGCCAATGAGATCGACAAAGATCCATTGATGGTTCTGGCCCTGCGCGGGGTCACGAAGGAAAATCTGGGGAGTCTGCTGAACCAGGCGCCTCGATCCCGCGAGCCCCGTCAGGGAAACGGCTTTCTTCCCTATTCCAAGGTGACGTTCCCTTCACCCTCTCCAGGCACTCTCCCCGATCCGCTCCCGGATCTCTCGTTTGAGCGGCTGGCCATCGAGACGCTTTTCTCGCTCCTGCCTGACCGTCCCCTGTTTTACCCTGCGGGCGATTTTAAACGGCTCTTGCGGCAAGCCTATAAGCGGGTCGCCGACCAGATTGAGACGATGGAGGTGCATGAGGACACGCCCTCGTTCAGGGAAACCGACTTCTACCTCCTTGCGCACCCGGACGATGAGACGCTCTTTGTCTGCCCGCCGGATCCGCTCCCTCCCTCGCTGAAAGAAGGCAGAAGCGGAAAGGTCTATGCCAAACCCCTTCCCCTCGTGTCCGAGACGAGCCTGGTGCTCTCCAGCCGGAAGGGACGAGCGATCAAACCCGGCCCGGTCTTCGACCTGCTGTTCAGTCTGCCGCTTGAGCTCAACGCCGGGGACGCTTCCCCTTCGGCCCGGTTTCTGAATATCGCCTCGTCCCTTGCGCTGGCCTTCATCCGAGCCGCCTCGTACATTCCCGATGTGGTCTCGCATGGGGATGGGGACTTTTCCCTGCGCTATATTCCGCTGATCCACGAGGAGAAGCAACGGCAGGCCATCGCTGTTCTCTGCGCCCTCCTTCCCCCGAACCTGATCTTCAGGGAAAAGGACAGAGCCGTCCTGACCGGCGAGCCGGGGGTGCAGTCCGTGCTCTCCCTGATGATCACCTACGTCGTCCATCGGTGTGCAGGCACGGAAATCCGCGACAAGCTCTGCGATGCCGCCTTCCGGGGCATTCCCTATCTCGCGGAACGATTCGAGGAGCGGCAGACGGCCAAGGCTCTGACGGATTGGCTGGAGCGGCTCTCTGTCCGAGCGCGAGCCTTCTCCCCCGTGATCCGGATCGAATCGGGGCAGGGAGGGTTCAGGCTCCAGCTCGACATCGAGAATAAGAAAGACCCGATGAGCCCGCTGTTCCCGCTTGCTCGGCTGTTTAATCCAAAGGGGCGCGTGCCCGACGCGTCCATCGCATCGGTCCATACGGAGGTGCTCAGGCAGATTGCGATCGCCTCGGAGTATCTGCCGGCGCTCAAGACCGTGGTCAGCCGAAAGGGAAAGAAGGCGGTGGAGCTTGACTCACGGGCCCTGGCCGGGTTTCTGACGCAGGCGAAGAGCGTGTTGGACCTGCTGGGCATTCGAGTCATCATCCCCAAGGAGCTCGCCGGGCTGGTCACCCCCAGGCTGTCCATCAAGGCCGCCCTGAAAGGGGGAGGGGAGACGGTGTCGTATCTTTCGCTGGACCGGATGCTTGACTTCTCCTGGCAGGTGGCCATCGGGGACGCCACGATCTCCGGGAAGGAATTTGCGGCGCTGGTCAAGCGGGCCGAAGGGGTGGTGCGATTCAAGGATCACTATCTGCTCCTCACCCCGGAAGAGGCGCAAGGCATCCTGACCCGGCTTCACAAGCCCGTCCCGGCCCTGACCTCAATGGAGGCGTTGCAGGCCGCCCTCCATGGCGAGGTGAATGGCATGGTCTTTGATCCGGACGAGGCCTTCCGGCGGGCCTTGGCCGATCTCACGAAGGTGGAGGAGATCGCCATCCCCTCCACCCTCCAGGCGACCCTTCGGCCCTACCAGGAACGAGGATTCCGCTGGCTCTATACCAACATCAAACGGGGCTTTGGCGTGTGTTTGGCCGATGACATGGGCCTGGGGAAGACCGTGCAGGTCATCACCCTCCTGATGAAGCTCAAAGACGAGGGGAGCCTGCGCGAGCCGGCCCTCGTGATCTGTCCCACCACGCTCGTCGGCAACTGGCAGAAGGAGTGTGAACGGTTCGCCCCGAGTCTCAAGACCACGGTCTATCACGGGACGGAACGGAAGCCGGCTCCCTCCGGCCATGATCTGGTGATCACCACGTATGGGATCGTGCGACGGGAGGTGAACCGGTTCAGCGACCGGCAATGGCCCGTCCTGATCCTTGATGAGGCCCAGCAGATCAAGAATCCCGCCGCCGATCAGAGCCGCGCCGTGAAAGACTTGAAGACCGGCGCCGCCATCGCGCTGAGCGGGACGCCGGTTGAGAACCGCCTCACCGAGCTCTGGAGCATCTTTGACTTTCTCAATCGGGGCTACTTGGGGCCGGTTGATCGCTTCAAGAGGCAGTATGCCGTCCCGATTGAAAAATACCGGGACCGCGCACAGATCGAACGGCTCAGGAAGGTGACCGCCCCCTTCTTGCTCAGGCGGGTGAAAACCGATCGGACCATCATCGCCGATCTGCCGGACAAGCTGGTCGTGGACGCCTATTGCTATCTCACCAAGGAGC
>JACRHK010000238.1 GCA_016217625.1 Nitrospirota bacterium | reverse complement strand
TGATGCGGTTAGGCATCACCGTGTACTACTCACGTCGCAATTCTTGTCCTGGCGCGAAGATCTTGGGCGGCAGCCTTGTCCGGCAACGGCATATAATGGGTAAACGTTCGGTGAACCCGTCCGGCATGACAACGGCTCACGGGGCGCAGAGGATTTGGCGGAAGTCCTTGCGAAGGGGATAAAGGTAAATGTCTTTCACGGGGAGCGCGTAGAGGTTGTGCTGGTCCAGCTTCCCGCGACCCTGCGTCTGGCCGACGTGAATCCAGTTCGCCGCACGATAACAAGCTCCCGTGAAACGCTCCCTCTCGACGAACGTCTCCAAGAGGACCGGCTCATAACCATACCGGACCCGCCAGTCCTCGGGGAGCTGGTGTGCGATGCCGGAGAGAATCCGGGACGCCAAGTTACGGCATAAAATCCACGGGAGGATCAGGAACCGGGCGTTGTTGACCACGCGCTCGAGGTGGCGGAGTCTCTGCTGGGGGGTCCAGCCGATAGAGCGGTCCCGAGGGGCTACGGCCCAAGCGGCGGCGCCAAAGCCCAGAACCGCCACCAGACGTCCAGCCCCCAAGACCAGATACCGCATCTGGGCTCCCGGCAACGGCTTGTACCCCCGGTAGTGATAGCGCGCGATAAGTTCGTTCCACAGCGAGGACTCCTGGGGCCTCTGGACAGGACGAAAGAGCAGTTCCCCCAGGGCCCCGGCGGGGACAGACAACGGCTCTTGCGGATCGGAGGCAGAGCTCCAGACAGGACACGCGCGCCCGTTCCCGTTGCCCTTACGGGGCGGGGGCAGGACGATCAGGCCGTCCCGGTGCATCCGCAGAAGCGCCACCCGTCAGGACATGTCCTTCCGGCGACCGTTCGCACGTCGCCACCCCCAAAGATCGCACCCCCGCCGGGACAACTCCGCCCGCGAAAGCGCGGGATTCTCGGCGATGAGCCGTCGAATCCCCTCGATCTCCTCGGCGGTGAACCTCCGACCGCAGTAGCAAACCTCCACCAGCGGCATGTCGACCTTCACGGGGATCGGCCACGGTACGACCACGCGGTCCTCCTTTCCGGCGAGAGATTCCAGGGAAGATAACTCTCCAGATCCTCCGGCACGCGACCGCCCGCCCGAGCACAAGCCTCGAAGTAGGCCTCCAGAAACTTCCGAGGATGGATCCCATTCAGAAGCAAGGTCTGGAAGATCGTGAACGCCCCCGCCGCCAGAGTCCCGCTCCAGATCGCGCCCGATCCGTAATAGTTCTTCCGCCCCACTACGGGATTACGCAGGCGCCGCTCCGCTTCGCTGTTGTCCATGGGAATTTCGGGATGATCCACGAACAGCATCAGCCCTTCCCAGTGGTTCTTGAGACTCTCAAGGGCCTTGCGCTGGACTTCATGAAGCGAGGGGTCTTCTCGTTGCCGGCCCCGCTCCTGGGCCATCCGCGCCAGGGCTTCCCGCAGCGCTTGGTCGTGCACCCGGAACGTCTCGGGTTGGGATCGGGCCTTCAGGCGCTGGCGGTTGATCCGGAAGAGTTCATCGATGCGGTCCACCCAGGCCTCGGCCCAAGCCCGAAGCCGGCGATACCCGTCCCGGATCTTGAGATAGTCCCTCCGCACGTGGGTCCAGCAGAACGCGATCCGTATCTTCTCCCCAAGGGTCTGATAGGCCCGGTAGCGGTCCGCGCTGAGAATCCCCTCGGCGTCCTCCCCAAGATGATTTCGAGGGACATCCCCCGAGCGCGACGGGTCCAGAATGTAAGCGACCGTGTCCTTCGTCACCACCACCCACAGCCACCACCGATACCCCGCCTTCCCCTCCACCTCGACAAAGACCATCCACCGGGTCTCGTCCATGTGCCAATGATCGGCCGCGCGGCTTCGCTCCAGAATCCGCGCCACCAGTGGCTGAAGGAGATCCCCCAACCTCTTCAGTCCGCCCGTCAGCGTCCCTGGCGATACACCAAGTCCTTCCAGCTCAAGCTTCTCCCGGAGGCGATAAAGCGGTGTTTGGAAGAGGAACTTCTCCAAGAGCGCCCGCACCCAGAACACGATCGAGAAAAGCCCCTTGGGGATGAGCTTGGCGGGACCCGGGGCGGTGACGATCCCGGCCACCGCGCCGCAGTCATACGTGGGCTGATAGCGGACGCGCTGGTGGACGTGGCGCACCAGCACCACCTCCCAGGTAATCTCTTCGGAGTCCTCCGTGCCCGGGAAGATCCGGAACGGCCGACCGCAGCGGGGACAGCACTGCCGATCGGCCGCAAGGGCGTGGACCACCACCTCCGTGGGCAGCCCGGTGCGGAGTTTGCGCCCGTGCCCTTTCTGCCCGGGTTGCTGTCCCCGCTTTCGATTCGGCGCCTCCAGCACAGGGTCCGAAGACTCGCCCGGAACCTCACCCTCCGGAGGAGGATCGCCAGGGGCTTGCTCCGACTTGCGACCGAAGAGCTGCTGCTGGAACCAAATGACTTTGGCCTGCAGCGCCTCGACCTGGTCGGTCAATTCCTGGATCTGCTTTTCGCGCTGACGCGCCACGCGTTCCCAGTGAACGGCGCGTTCTTTACATATCGCCTCGCGCGCGACAGCGCGGGCATGCATCGTCTTCCAGTAATTGAGCTGCTGAACCCACTTCGTGACCTCCGCGGAGTTCAGGACTCCCTCTACATTCATGCCGAAATTGTAGAGAGGGAAATGTTGTGTGTCCAGCATTTTCGCGCGGATCCGGCAAGATCATGGCCCGATCAAGCGAATCAGAAGACCGATCCGATTTCTCCCAGCGGCCGCCGCATCACGGACGGGTTCACCGAATGTTTACCGCCGGAGAGCTCACGGACGGGGACCTGGAGGCGGAGATCCGGGACTTGCCCCGCGGCTGGCAGAACGACCTGCTCTACTATCTGGCGCTCGCGCGTGGGGGCGACCGCGCCCTGG
>JACRHK010000237.1 GCA_016217625.1 Nitrospirota bacterium | reverse complement strand
TCGGCGAGGCGCCCCGGATCCTCAACGTTCTCCACCACCACCATGATGTCGGGCAGGATGACCTTCCCCAGGGCGATCAGCCGCTCGAGCTGCTCCTTCACGCTCCGCAGCAGCGCCTCGGCCTCCAGCGTGACCTCCTCGATCTTGGGCTCGGCGATTTTCTCGATCCCCACGAGGAAGTAAGGGGTCTGCTGGTAGAACTCGCGGATCCGCACCTTGGACAGTCCCTGGACGAGGATCTTGATGCGGCCGTCGGGGAGCTTCAGCATGCGCATGATCATCCCCACGGTGCCGATGGCATAGATGTCCTTGGGCTCCGGGTTCTCGATGTTGAGGTCCCGCTGCGCGACCAGCAGGATCATCCGGTTCCCCTGCAGGGCGTCCTCGATGGCCTTGATGGACATCTCCCGGCCCACGAAGAGCGGGAGGATCATGTAGGGGAAGACGACGACGTCCCGGACCGGCAGCAGCGGCAGCCGCTTCGGGATCTCCTGCTCGGTCTCGGGTTCTTGGGGCGGCAAGTCTTTTTCAGCCACGATCGGTCTCCTCAATCATCAGGTGAAACGCAATGTGAACAACTAGTGCCGTTCCAACTATTTATGACAACCTTTTCGTTTCGTAGGGCCTCGGCTGCTTTCGGAAAAGGATCCGCCGAAATTCGCTGAATCAAGTTGGAACAGCACTAGAAGCGCAGTCCCTCAAGGTAGCGTCGGAACGGCTTTCCCAGCTCCGGGTTCTTCAGGGCATACTCCACCGTCGCCATCAGGAACCCCAGCTTGTCGCCCGCGTCGTACCGCCTCCCCTCCACCTCGCAGGCGAAGATTGGCTCGTGCTTGAGGAGCCGGCGCAGGCCGTCCGTCAACTGGATCTCCCCGCCCTTGCCCGGCGAAGTGCGCTCCAGCGACTCGAAGATGCCGGGCGTCAGAATGTATCGTCCGATGATGGCGAGGTCCGAAGGGGCCTCCGACGGCTTGGGTTTCTCCACGAGGTCCCGGACGCGGTAGAGGCGCTCCCCCATCGGCTGCGCCTCCAGGATCCCGTAGTGGGACGTCTCTTCCCGGGCCACCCGCGTGACGGCCAGCACCGTGGCCCGTTGGGCGGCGAAGACCCTCAAGAGTTGTTTTAACGCCGGTTCTTTGCCGTCGATGAGGTCGTCCCCCAAGAGCACGGCAAACGGCTCTCCGCTCACCAGCCGCTTGGCGCAGAGGATCGCGTGGCCCAGGCCCAGGGCCTCCTTCTGGCGGATATAGCAGAAGGTGACGAGTTGGGCGATCCGTTGGACCTCATCGAGCAGCTTAAGTTTCCCCTTCGCCTTGAGGTTCTCCTCCAGCTCGTAGGCGGAATCGAAGTGGTCCTCGATCGCCCGCTTGTTCCGGCCGGTGACCAGGATGACTTCTTCAATCCCCGACGCCACGGCCTCCTCCACCGCGTACTGGATCAGCGGCTTGTCCACCAGGGGGAGCATCTCCTTGGGGGAGGCTTTGGTGGCGGGGAGGAAACGGGTCCCCAGCCCGGCCACGGGAAAAACCGCTTTAGTGATGGATGCTTCCGCCACAGACTCCTCAAAAGATATTCATTCAATTATGAACACGAGCGCCCGGAAAGTCAAGGGTGCCGGACGTTAAAGATAGGGCTTCAAATCGGCGTAGATCTGCTCCACCTGGGGTCGGA
Organism: Nitrospirota bacterium; assembly: GCA_016217625.1. Lineage (GTDB taxonomy): Bacteria > Nitrospirota > RBG-16-64-22 > JACRHK01 > JACRHK01 > JACRHK01. The sequence continues at coordinate 2,175 of JACRHK010000237.1, read as the reverse complement.
CGGCCACGGAGGGGCCGGAGTTGTCGATGACATAGTCGGCCCGGCCCCGCTTCTCTTCCAAAGGAATCTGGGCCCGGATCCGAAGCAAAGCCTCTTCCCTCGAAAGGCCGTCCCGCTGCCGGATCCGAAGGATCTGCTCTTCCTCGGGCGCCCAGACGACGACGACCTTGTCCACGCGGAGGTGCCTTCCCGCTTCAAAGAGCAAGGGGACGTTCAGGACGACAAAGGCATGAGGATCCCGGGACGCGATTTCCCGGATGCGCCGCTCGGTCTCGGCGAACACCAGCGGATGAATGATCGCCTCCAGGATCTGCCGGCGCTCGGGATCGGCGAAGACGATCGCCCCCAGCTTCTTCCGGTCGAGGTAGCCGTCGGGGAGAAGATACTCTCGACCGAACCTCCGGATGATCGCCTCCCACGCCGGCGTGCCGGGCCGGACGACCTCGCGGGCGATCTGATCGGCGTCGATGACCTCGGCGCCCAACGCGGCGAAGCAGCCGGCGGCCAGCGTCTTCCCTGACGCCACCCCGCCGGTGAGCCCCACGATCAGCATGGCTGCTGCTGTCCTCCTCTCAACGCCCCCAGTAGTTCCCAGGGCTGGGTCCTGTCGGCGCCATCCCCCGGCCGTGCTCCGGGACCTCCGACACCCTCTTCGACGAAGACCTGTTGTTTCAGAATCGGCTGTGAGGCTCGAAGGAGGCTCTTTCGGGTGCGACAAGGTTTGCCGGAGTCCCGTCCGTGCGGGCGGGGGGCCCCCTGTCGCCGCCACCCGTCCCTGGGGTTTCTCGATCGAGTGGTGTTAAGAGTGTGAGAGTTCTTCATAGCGCCGAAAGGCCAGGACGACATTGATGCCGCCGAACCCGAAGGCGTGGGAGAGGGCCGCCTCCGCCTCCAACTCGCGCGCCTGCCGGGGGACGTAGTCGAGGTCGCAGGCGGGGTCGGGATGCTCCAGGTTGATCGTGGGCGGGACGATCCCGTGGTGGAGGGCCAGAGCCGTGATGGCCGCCTCCAACGCGCCTGAGGCGCCCAGGAGATGGCCCGTCATCGACTTCGTGGCGCTCACGGCCACCCGCTCCGCGGCCGGGCCGAGCGCCTTTCGGATCGCCGCCGTCTCCATCCGGTCGTTGGGGATCGTTCCCGTGCCGTGGGCGTTGATGTGCCCGATCTCCCCGGGCGTGAGGCCGGACTCCTTCAGGGCCGCTTCGATGGCCCTTGTCGCTCCGGCGCCGGAAGGGTCGGGGAGAATCGGATGGTACGCATCGGTCGTGCAGCCGTAGCCGGACAGCTCGGCGTAGATCCGCGCGCCGCGGTCCAGGGCGCGCGTAAGCTCTTCCAGGACCAGGACAGCCGATCCCTCGCTCAGGACAAAGCCGTCCCGATCCCGGTCGAAAGGGCGGCTGGCCCGCGTCGGGTCGTCATTCCGGCAGGAGAGGGCGCGGGCGGCCGCGTATCCTCCCAAGATGGTCGCGCAGAGAGGCGCCTCGCTTCCCCCTGCCAGGACGAGGTCGGCCGATCCGCGCTGGATGAGGCGCATCCCCTCGCCGAGAGCCTGCGCCCCTGTCGCGCAGGCGGACGACGGACAGAGGAGCGGTCCCCGGGCCCCGAAGCGAAGCGCGACTTCCCCGGCGGCCAGGTTGGGGAGAGAGGCGGGGATCAGGTAAGGGGAGAGCCCCTTGAACCCCTTGATCACGGAAGCCACGACATTCCGCTCAAGGGTTTCGATCCCGCCACGGCCGGTCCCGATGGCCACGGCGATCCGTTCGCTGTCTTCCTTCGCGGGGGAGAAGCCGGCGTCCGCGACTGCCTCCTCAGCCGCCGCGACGGCGAACTGGATGAACCGGTCGTGCCTCCGGATCGCTTTCTTGGAGAGGTAGAGGAGCGGATCGAACGCCCGCGCTTCGCCGGCGATCCGGCAGGGAAAGGCCGTGGCCTCGAACCGGGTGAGGGGGCCGATGCCGGAGCGGCCGGCCAGCAGCCCCTCCCAGGTGACTCCCATTGTTGCGCCCAGGGGGGTCACGGCGCCTATTCCAGAGATCACGACGCGGCGAAGGTTCATCATCACGCTGACCTAACTCCCGTCCTCAATGCGTTACCGTAACGGCACATTGAGCCTCATAGCGCCTCCCCCGCAATTTTTTCTTTCTTTCTTGCTTTCCATTTTGCATTTTGCGCTTT
>JACRHK010000236.1 GCA_016217625.1 Nitrospirota bacterium | reverse complement strand
TACGGTGCCTGACGGCCACGTCGGGACCCGGACTCATGCGGGGCATGGAGACCATTGCCTCCTGGCCGGGCCACCGGTTGCCCGTGGTGCTCCTCATCATGTGCCGGGTCGTGAACGCCCCGCTCTCTATCCAGCCGGACAACATCGAGCTGGCCTACATGCTCAACACCGGCTGCCTCCTCTTCCACGGCGAGAACCAGCAGGACTACTTCGATTACGCGCTCAAGGCCTTCGTCATCTCCGAGAAGTGCGAGGTCACGCTCCCGGTGGCCGTCGCCGTGGACGGCTTCTTCGTCACGCACGCCCGGGGCTGGGTGGAGCTGCCCCCCGAGGACATCAAGCTCCCGCCGCGGGACTGCTACCACGAGGCGGTCCCGATGATGGACAACGAGAACCCTCCGGCGCGGATCGCCCGCGACGCCCCGATCCAGAAGAGCAACTTCATCAGCTACCAGATGCACGCCTCCTGGCAGCAGGAGGTCTGGGCGGCCCACGATCGGGCCCGACCCTGGATTGACAAGTACATGGGCGGGATCCTGGAGGTCGTCAACCCCGGCGCGGAGACGATGATCGTCGCCTCCGGGAGCGCCGTCTCCCAGTCCCGCGAGGCCGTGCGCCAGGCGGAGGAGCGGGGGGTCCGGATCGGCCTGGTGAAGATCAAGTCCCTCCGGCCGTTCCCCACGCAGGCGCTGCGGGAGGCCTGCCGGCACGCCAAGCGGATCATCATCCCCGAGTTCAACTACGTCGGGTGGATGAACCGGGAGGTCCGGACGGCGCTCTACGGCCACACGCAGGCGGAGATCGCCGACGGGCCACGGGTATTCGGAGGGATCACGATGCCCACCGAGTTGATTTTGGAATGGTTGTTCCCCAAGAAGAACGGGCGGTAAATCCCGTGCCTCGGCATGGGTGTCCATAAGGAGGAGGTAATCGCATGTCCCTTGCCACGCTGAAAGTCGCTCCGGGCTTTATGCCCTATATGCCCAAGGAGTACCAGGACCTGGTCGAGAAGGGCCCTTACGGCCGCCAGGTGAAGGTCTCCGAGCTGGGCACGTTCAAGGAGATCCTGGAAGAGCACCCGATGTGCGCCGGGTGCGCCATGACGCTCTTCATCCGCCTGTCGATGATCGGGTTCCCCAACCCGGAGCACACGATCATCCTCGGCACGGCGGGCTGCGGCCGCCTGGCCCTGACCCAGGCCTCCATCCCGTTCGTGTACGGGAACTACTGCGACACGAACGCCGTCGCCTCGGGCCTGAAGCGAGGGCTGGAAATCCGGTTCCCGAACCAGAAGAAAGACGTCGTCGTCATGGCGGGCGACGGCGGGCTGGCCGACATCGGGTTCGCCCATGTCATGCATTCCTGGTTCCGGAAGGAGAAGTTCACGACGATCATGCTCGACAACGAGGTCTACGGGAACACGGGCGGCCAGGAGAGCGGGATGACACAGAAGGGGATGGTGATGAAGATGGCGCCCCTCGGCAAGCGGTTCGAGAAGATGGACATGCTCGGCCTGGCCAAGACGGCGGGCGTCGCCTATATCGCCCGGATCGCGCCGACGAACCCCAACCGGGTCGTCAGCACCGTCCGGAAGGCCGTCATGGTCGCGCGGGAGATTGGCCCCTCCTTCATCCAGGCCTACACCTCCTGCAACATCGAATACGCCATCCCCACCCCGAAGGTCCTGGACGACGCCCGGCAGGTGGAGAAGGATCGGTACGGGTTCCTGGAGATCATGACCGACGAGGCGAAGGCCTACCTGGAGCAGATCGAGCCGAAGAAGGGGGCCAAAGCCAAGGAAGTCGCGGAGTGATCGCGGGCCAGACGTTCAGCCAGACATTCAGGAGGTGCAAGGAGCATGAAACGGTACAACGTCCGCATGGCGGGCATCGGAGGACAGGGCGTGGTCACCGCCTCGCACGTCCTCAGCAACGGCGTGATCATCAACGGGGGGGAGAGCACGCTCGTCCCGTTCTTCGGGTCGGAGAAGCGGATGGCTCCCGTGGAGAGCTACGTCCGGATCGCCGAGGGGCGGATTTATGAAATCGGCGAGATCATCTATCCCAACGTGATCATGATCTTCCACAGCCAGGTGATCACCCACGGGAAATCGTACACGATGCCGTTCTACTCCGGCCTGAAGGACGACGGGATCATCTTCATCAACTCGGAGCAGCCGATCCCGCTCAGCCCGGACGAGGAGCGGGAGCTGAAGGAGAAGCGGGCTCGGGTCTTCTATCTGCCCGCCACGCGGATCGCCGTGGAGAAGGCGGAGACGGAGCTGGCCACGAACATGGCGATGGTGGGGGCCGTGGCCGCCGTCCTGGGGATGCCCGACCTCGCCTCCCTGGAGCAGTCCGTCCGGGAGCGCTTCCTGGGGAAGGGGTTCGTGGTCTCGGGAGGCACGGCCTCGCTCGACAACGTCATTGAGAAGAAATTCGCCAAGAAGGCCGTCCTGGTCCAGAAGAACATGGACGCGGTCAAAGCCGCGTACGATTTCGCCGTGCAGCACGGTTGGGTCGAGCAGGTGAAACAGGCGCAGCCAGCGACAGCCGCTGCGCGCTAAGTGTCGGAGTGATCCTCAACCTTGACCTTAACCTGATCAACAACGGGAGGCTATTTCTATCATGTATGCCGTAGCCCAGGTTGACATATCCATCTGCTCGGCCACGAGCTGCCGCCTCTGCACCCAGTACTGCCCGGAGGCCAACACGATCCTCTATGACAACAAGCGGAAGACCGCCTATATCGCCGTGGACCGCTGCAAGGGGTGTGAGCTCTGCGTGGGAATCTGCGACAACATCGCGAAGCACCGCGCCATCAAGATGGTGCCCGTCACGGACGTCCACGACGGCTTCGAGATGTCCAAGTACGGCTTCCCCCGAAACGGCAGATAACGGGTGAACAGTGAGTGGTGAGTGGTGAGTGGTTTTTACTACTCACCATTTAACCGCTCACCGCTCACGAAGACATTATTCACCGCTCACCAATTCACCGGTTCGAGGGTCCACATATGGCTGTCGTCCTCCATTGCCCCCGCTGCGGGCGGGAGAACCGGACCGGCACCAGCTACTGCGAGCACTGCCTGGCCGAGCTGGCGCGCGAAGAAACGGGGAAGGTCCTCTTCTGCCCGGAGTGCCACGCCGAGAACCCCTATACGAACGAGTTCTGCGACATCTGCCACGAACCCCTTAAACCCGGCCAGACGAACGACTGATGTCCTTTGTTGGGACTGCAACTTTCTCTTGACAAATACTTCTCCCGGCTGGTAAGCTGTGCCTTGCCGCCAAACCGCGCCAGGAGGAACAGATGCCCATCGATCCCGAACTGAAGGCTTATCTGGAAAACCAGCGCAAACAAGCCCATCAACAGATCGCCAGGCTGGAAAAGAACATGGACATGGGTTTCCAAAGACTGACAGCATACATCGAGCATTTGGACCGTGAGCTCACAGAACATCGCCAGAACACCGAACTCCACGCCCGCGTAAAGAAGGCATAGCGCCTTCTGCGATTCCCCCCAACGCTGTGAAAGGCAATTTACCAATGCCAATGACCTCGAACGACTAACGTCGTCACCAACCCCACCCCCTTTCCCCTCTCCCTGCAGGGAGAGACGAAACCCGACGAAAAAACCTGCCTCTCTGTAGGGCAACCCTTTAGGGTTGCGGCCTTTTCACGTCTCTTTAGCAAGGCTCAAGCCTTGCCCTACATGCGGTCACGGACCACGATCACGGACCACGGTCACGCTCACGAACCCCTGCCCCCTACGGCCGCGTCCAGGTAAAACACCAGAGGTAATAGGGGGAAGTGGCAAAGCTGAAGGTCGCAGGGTCTGTTCCTGCAGGCACAACGAGCGCATACCCGAAATAAGTGCCCGGGGGAAGGCCGCCTACCGCTCCCATCCAGATCGGGGTGGTAACAGCCAGCGCCGAGTTCGCCCGCCAGGGGACGGTGTTGGCCG
>JACRHK010000003.1 GCA_016217625.1 Nitrospirota bacterium | reverse complement strand
GTTGGCATCGAAGCGCGTGGAGATGTCGCTCAAATTCGCCGGGTTGGTAATTTGAGCCAGGGCGTCGTCCGTCGAGCCCATGCTGGCCCCTCCCATCCCCGCGCTCTTCGCGCTGTACCCGATGGCGTAGATCCCCTCGGTTGCTGACGCCGGCAGACACCATAAGCCGATCATCAGGAAAGCCAAAATAAATGTAAGAACTCGCTTCATTCCCCACCTCCCTTAGTCAATGCCGATTACGCCTCCCTTTGATCGCTCCCTCACCCCTTAACCCCTCTCCCCTCAAGGGAAGAGGGCAAAAGGGGAGGGGTCTTCGAACTTCCCTACCCCGTTCGTCCGGGAGGGAACCAAATAAAAAGCCTTCCCGCGAAGAGAGAAACCGCTGTAGGGGTTCCTCAACTTACTCAGAAAGGCTTACGAGACCTTCAAGCCGCCGTCACGAGCGGCAGAATGCGTATCTTCTTATACACTCTCTCCCCTGGTGTTGTCAAGCGTTTTTTTCCGGCCCTACTGCACCGCAATCTTGGACGTCGCCGAACCCAGGACGGCGCCCGTCGCCACATCCAGGGTCTCGACCTTGGGCGTCCTGGAGCCGGCCGGGCCTTGATGGAATCCTGCCCTTCCTCAAGGAAGACCCTTTTCCATCGTCTCGCGCTTCTGCGGTCAACACCGACCATGCGGGCGATGTCGACCGGCTGGTATCCTTCCTCCAGGAGAGCGCCTGCGCGAAAGCGGCGGCGTTCCAATTCCCCTGGGCTTCCGGATGGTCTCATGCAACACCGCCTGCCCAAAAGATAGGACATTATTTACGCGTGTGTCAATAGTTACAGATATTTTTTCTGGCAGTCAATCACATGAACATACTACTCAGGTAGATCAAACGCACTACAGGTCAGAAGACCATGGTTCGTAGGCTCCTAAAACACCCCGATCACTTTATCTGCCTCTGCCATCAGATCAACAAGAGAGGCATAATCTACTGTGCGCACGCTCCGATCAAATGCCTCATCCCTCAATCCCCTCAGCCTGAGATCGTTCTCAAGGGCATATGCGGTGCCACAGAAGCCTTCAAGCCGCTCCTTCTGTAGAGCAAAATACACGCCATTCTGGATCAAGACCAGGTCAGATCCCATCTCCTTAGCCAGCAGCGCCCCTCTTTTCCCCTCCGGGGTATCGGGCGCGCTTTTGACGAGGACCAGCATGTTGCCTCTCCATCAAAAGATCAACGTGGTTACAGCCGCTTTCATTCTCTCCGCGATCTCCGCCCCATCGAGGATCCGCACGCCATCCAGCAAGGCCTCTCCCGCCAATCGCTGTTCCCCGACGGAGGACCTCTCGGCATAGACCTCTACACCGAGATCCATGCATTCCCTCAGTGTCTCTTCGAGGTTGATGAAACCCGTGCCTGAACTCTCCTGTCCTTTCATTGCAAGGAACACCCCGCTATCTACCAGGATCAGGTCCACAGCGAGATCATCCGCCACGGCGCCCATCACATGCCTGAGGGCCTCTGCCGCATAGATGTCGCCATACGGCGGCTTTTTGAGTATCACGGCTACCCTTTCCATCCTCTCCCCCTTGTGCTCACAAATTCAGCCAGACATCGGTTTCTCGCATCGTCTGAAAAAGCCCCCTAAGGGATCGCACCTCTATTCCATCCAGGTAATCGTCTTTCGCTGCACGGCGAAAGTTCATGCAGCCTCCTCAGAGATAGACCTTCAAACCCTTCTGGATGAGCGCTGAGAACGTTTCCTCTGCATTGGTGATTCCCTTCGCCTTTTGACCTTTGAGAAAACCATACACCCCATCGCCTGATGCGACGACGTGTACCAGATGCCCTTTGTTCAGAGCGGCTTCTGCAAGCCGCACCGCGGTCTCGGTATTCTCGGAAGAATACGGGGGAGTCGTGAAAAACAAGGTGAAGGTTTTCGCCATTGTTCCCTCCTCATTCGCGACGGGGCATCACGGAACCGTGGGGCTACAGACCCACGCCGGGGATGACCACCCCGCAGTGCGGGCAGCGGCCTTCCTTGATGCGATAACTCAACATGGCAAAGCCGTATCGTTCCACCAGGAGTCTCTTGCAGGCGTGGCAATAGGTATTCTCCCCTCCCTCGCCGGGGACGTTCCCCTCGTAGACGTACCGGAGGCCGGCCTTCAGCCCGATCTCCCGGGCCCGTCGGAGCGCGGCGACCGGTGTCCGATCCCGATCCAGAAGGCGATAGGTGGGATAGAACTGCGTCACGTGCCAGGGGATCTCCTCTCCCACGCCCCGGACGAACTCGGCGATCTGCCGGAGTTCCTGCTCCGAGTCGTTGTAGCCGGGGATAACCAGCGTGGTCACCTCGATCCAGATGCCCAGCCGCTTGTACCATTTGATCGCGTCCAGGACCGGTCCGAGCCGGGCGCCCGTCATCCGCTTGTGGGCCGACTCGTTGAAGTTCTTCAGATCGATGTTGGCTCCCTGAAGATAAGGCGCGATGGCTTCCAGGGCTTTCTCCGTGATAAAGCCGTTCGTCACGAAGACGTTGGCAATCCCCTCGGCCGTGGCCAAGCGAGCCGTCTCGTACGCCAACTCATAGAAGATCGTCGGCTCCGTATAGGTGTAGGAAATGCTTTGGCAGCCGGCACTCCGGGCTGCCCGGACGATCTCCTCAGGCGTTACGGCCTCCCCGGGGATCCGGGCCTCAAGGTCCCGAAGCGAGAGGCAAAGGACCTCGGGCTCCTCGCCGCCGCTTTCGCGGTCGATCCGACCCCCCTTGGGCTGCTGGGAGATCTCGTAGTTCTGGCAATGGAGGCACCGGAAGTTGCACCCCACCGTGGCAATCGAATACGACCGGCTCCCCGGGTAGAAATGAAACAGCGGCTTCTTTTCGATGGGGTCGATGTTGCGGGAGATGATCTTGTCATAGACGAGCGTGTAGAGGATTCCCTCCAGGTTCACCCGGACGCCGCAGGCCCCGCGCCGGCCGGGCCGGACCTTGCAATACAGGGAGCAGAGCGTACAGAGGACGCGCCCCTCCGCCAGCTTCTCGTAGAACATGGCTTCTTTCATGAGAGAGCCTTCAGAGTTGTAGGGCAGGCCTCCGTGCCTGCCCAAGGGCGGGTGCAGCGCCCAGCCCTACCTTCACATGACATCCCTATGTTGTAGGGCAGGCCTCCGCGCCTGCTCCGATTCCATCGGGGCCTGCCCATACCCGGCCGGCCGCATCTGATTGTTACCCCTCACCGCAGCCCCTCTCCCACTTTGAGTGACCCCCCTCCTTGTTCCTCCCCCCTCTAGGGGGGGAGGGCCTTGGGGAGGGGGGTGATCCGAGGGAGGAAAAGGGTGAGGGGGAGATCCCTTGGCCGCCCTACGCTTGATTTTACATTTTGAATGTTCTATTTTTCAATTTCACGGTTGCCTTGCGCATCTCCTCCGCCCCCAGCAGGATGAGGGGCCAGGGGAGGAGGATGAGCCAGGTCCAGCCGTCCAGGGGGGCTGTCCCGAAGAGATACTGGCCCCACGGATGATACGCGATGAAGATCAAGAGACCGAGTTCCACGGCAATCCCCCGCCAGATCCAGGGGTTGCTCATCCATCCCAACCGGAAGACCGAAGTCGTGCCGCTTCGGCAGGCGAAGACGTTGCCGACCTGCGAGACGACGATGGCCGCCAGGCAGGCCGTCGTCGCCTGGAGATACAGGGGGTCCGTCATGGCGACTCCCGCTCCCCAGACCCATCCGCCTTGATCCATCACCCAGAAGAAGGCACACATCCCCGCCACGGCCTCGATGGGTCCCAGGAACAGGTAGGCCCGAGCCAGCAGCGGCAGGTTCAACAGGCGCTCTTTGCGGGAACGGGGGGCCTCCCGCATCACCCGGGGATCCGGCGGCTCCGCCCCCAGGGCCAGGGCGGGCATCATATTCGTCCCCAAATCCACGGCCAGGATCTGGATGATCGTGAGCGGCAGCGGACTCCGGAACAAGATGAACGCGAGATAGGGGACGATCTCCGGGACGAGGCTGGTGAAGATATAGGTGACGAACTTCCGGATGTTGGCATAGACCGTCCGCCCTTCTTCGATGGCAGAGACAATCGTGGCAAAGTTGTCGTCCAGCAAGACGATGTCGGCCGCCTCCTTGGCCACCTGGGTCCCCGCCATTCCCATGGCGATCCCGATATCGGCTTTTTTGAGGGCCGGCGCGTCGTTCACCCCATCGCCCGTCACCGCCACGACCTCCCCCATCTCTTTCAGCAGCGTCACGACCCGGAGCTTGTGTCGCGGGAGCATCCGGGCCAGCACCAATCCCGGCCCTTGTAGACTCGGGCGGAGCGCTTGGTCGGTCTGCCGGTCCAGCGCGGCACCTTCCAGGACGCGCAGCCCTTCGCTCTTGCCCAAACCGACCTGTTCCGCCACCGCGCAGGCCGTGACCGGGTTGTCCCCCGTGAT